>NZ_JBFAHJ010000033.1:0-128804 GCF_040654115.1 Nonomuraea sp. NPDC050786 | reverse complement strand
AGCAATATCCGTCAATCATGACGGGGTCATGCATGTATCTATCTCATGCACTGGCTTTTAACACACTGTTGAGTTCTCAAGAAACGGACGCGTACAAGCCCACCGGAATCTCTAGGACCCCGGTGCGCCAGGCGCACATTTCATTTCCTTCAGTCTACTCGATCCGGACGATCCTTGTCAAACCGCCCGATCCGGGAGCTTCCGGACTCGCCTCTCTCCGAGGCAACCCTGCTAACTTACTCCAACTTTCGCGCTTTGTCCAACCGCGAGGCCGGACAGCCCGAAGATCGGGGATCATCAGAGGGGTTTGTTGGGCTATCCGCCCGACATGGAAAACGATAGCAGCCCCGACGGCGTCGGAGGTCCATCTTAGGTAACGAATGGACCTTCCCCGCGTACGTATGGTTCAAACACCGAGCCCGGCGAGCTGAGCCTCGAGGCGCGCGATGTCCGCGGACGCCTGCTCAGCCCGCTCCCTGACCTTGGCCACCACCGCTTCCGGCGCCTTGGCCATGAACTGCTCGTTGTTCAGCTTGGCGGACACCTGAGCGGCCTCCTTGCGCGCGGCCGCCAGGTCCTTCTCCAGCCGCTTGCGCTCGGCCTGGACGTCGATGGCGCCCGCGGTGTCGATCTCCACGGTCACCCCGCCCACCGAGAAGCTGGCCGTCGCGCTGAACGACTCCGCCGGCTCGGTGAGGCGCAGCAGCACGCGGATCGCGGTCTCCTGGCCGGCCAGCGGAGTGCCAGCCAGCCCGAGCCGGGCGGCCACCTTCTGGCCCGGCTTGAGCCCCTGATCCGAGCGGAACCTGCGGACCTCGGTCACCAGCTCCTGCAGCGCCTCGATCTCCGCCTCGGCCGAGGCGTCCGTGTAGCGGGCGTCCACCGCCGGCCACGGCGCCACGACGATCGACTCGCCGCCCGTCACGGCCCGCCACAGCTCCTCGGACACGAACGGCACCAGCGGATGCAGCAGCCGCAGCAGCGCGTCGAGCACATGGCCGAGCACCAGCCGGGTGTGCTCGAGCCCCTCGGCGAGCTGGATCTTGGCCAGCTCCAGGTACCAGTCGCAGACCTCGTCCCAGGCGAAGTGGTAGAGCAGGTCGGACGCCTTGGCGAACTCGAACTCCTCGAAGGCCGCGTCGGCGGCCCCCACCACGGCCTGCAGCCGCGACAGGATCCAGCGGTCGGCCGCCGTGAGCTCGGCTCCTTCCAGCGATCCCACGGCCGCGCCGTTCATCAGGGCGAACCGCGTGGCGTTCCAGATCTTGTTGCAGAAGTTGCGGGAACCGGCCGCCCACTCCTCGCTCACCGCGACATCGGCACCGGGGTTGGCACCGCGGAGCAGGGTGAATCGGGTGGCGTCGGCGCCGAAGCGCTCGACCCAGTCGAGCGGGTCGACCACGTTGCCGAACGACTTGGACATCTTCTTGCCGTACTGGTCGCGGACCATGCCGTGGAGCGCGACGGTGCGGAACGGCGGCTCGCCGTCCATCGCGTACAGCCCGAACATCATCATCCTGGCGACCCAGAAGAACAGGATGTCGTAGCCGGTGACCAGCACGGAGGTCGGGTAGAAGCGCTCGAGCTCGGGCGTCGCGTCCGGCCAGCCGAGCGTCGAGAACGGCCACAGCGCCGAGGAGAACCAGGTGTCGAGCACGTCCTGGTCTTGCGTGTAGCCGGCGGGCGGGTCCTCGTCGGGGCCCACGCACACGACCTCACCGTCCGGCCCGTACCAGACCGGGATGCGGTGACCCCACCAGAGCTGGCGGGAGATGCACCAGTCGTGCATGTCGTCGACCCAGTCGAAGTAGCGCTTGGCCAGCTCCGGCGGGTGGATGCGGGTGCGGCCGTCGCGAACGGCGTCGCCCGCCTCCTTGGCCAGCGGTCCGACGTTCACGAACCACTGCAGCGAGAGCCTGGGCTCGACGACGGTCTTGCAGCGCGAGCAGTGGCCGACCGAGTGGAGGTAGGGGCGCTTCTCCGCGACGATCCGCCCATCGGCACGCAGCGCCGCCACGACGGCGGGCCTGGCCTCGAAGCGGTCGAGCCCCTGGAACGGGCCGTGCGCGGTGATGACGCCGCGCTCGTCCATGACGGTCAGCGACGGCAGGGAGTGGCGCCGCCCGATCTCGAAGTCGTTGGGGTCGTGGGCGGGGGTCACCTTGACCGCGCCGGTGCCGAAGGCCGGGTCGACGTGCTCGTCGGCGACCACGGGGATCATGCGGCCCGTCAGCGGCACCTCCACCATCGTGCCGACCAGGTGCGCGTACCGCTCGTCCGAAGGGTGGACGGCCACGGCCGTGTCACCGAGCATGGTCTCGGCGCGCGTGGTGGCCACCACGATCTCGTCGGAGTAGCGGATCGAGACCAGCTCGCCCTCGTCCTCGCTGTGCTCCACCTCGATGTCGGAGAGCGCGGTCAGGCAGCGCGGGCACCAGTTGATGATCCGCTCGGCGCGGTAGATCAGCCCCTCGTCGAACAGCTTCTTGAAGATGGTCTGCACGGCCCGCGAGAGCCCTGGGTCCATCGTGAACCGCTCGCGCGACCAGTCGACGCCGTCGCCGAGCTTGCGCATCTGGCCGAGGATCCGGCCGCCGGACTCTTCCTTCCACTCCCAGACCCGCTCCACGAACGCCTCGCGCCCGAGGTCGTGCCGCGACTTGCCCTGCTTGGCCAGCTCGCGCTCGACGACGTTCTGGGTGGCGATGCCGGCGTGGTCCATGCCGGGGAGCCAGAGCGTCTCGCGCCCCTGCATGCGGGCGCGCCGCGTCAGCGCGTCCTGGATGGAGTGGTCGAGCGCGTGGCCGATGTGCAGGACACCTGTCACGTTGGGCGGAGGCAGGACGATGCTGTACGGCACGCGCGAGCTGCCCGGGTCGGCGGTGAAGTAGCCCTCGGATACCCATCGCTCGTAGCTTCGGGTCTCGACGTCGGCCGGGGTGTACTGGGTGGGCAGCTCTGGCGTTGTCACGGTGACCCATTCTAAGGAAGTGGGAAAGCAAAACGCCCCAGGGATCGTCTCCGCGGGGCGCTTGCCGATGGGTGAAAGATCAGGCGGACTTTTCCCGCGGCGTGCGCTGCTGCTTGGCGGCGAGCTGGTCGCGGGGTACGAGCGTCGGGATCGCGTGCTCGAGCACGGACTCGCGGGTGATGACCACCCGGGCGACGTCCTGGCGCGACGGCACCTCGTACATGACGGACTGCAGCACCTCTTCCAGGATGGCGCGCAGTCCGCGAGCGCCGGTGCCGCGCAGGATCGCCTGGTCGGCGATGGCCTCGAGAGCGCCGTCGGTGAACTCCAGCTCGACCCCGTCGAGCTCGAGGAGCTTGCGGTACTGCTTGACCAGCGCGTTGCGCGGCTCGGTGAGGATCTGGATGAGCGCCTCGCGGTCGAGGTTGTGCACCGAGGTGATGACCGGCAGACGCCCGACGAACTCGGGGATCATGCCAAACTTCAGCAGGTCCTCCGGCATCACGTCGCCGAAGATGTCGGCCGTGTCGACCTCTTCCTTCGAGCGGATGATGGCGTTGAAGCCGATGCCCTTGCGGCCGATGCGCGCCTCGATGATCTTTTCCAGACCGGCGAACGCGCCACCGCAGATGAACAGCACGTTGGTCGTGTCGATCTGGATGAACTCCTGGTGCGGGTGCTTGCGGCCGCCCTGCGGCGGCACGCTGGCCGTGGTGCCCTCCAGGATCTTCAGCAGCGCCTGCTGCACGCCCTCGCCCGAGACGTCGCGCGTGATCGACGGGTTTTCGCTCTTGCGGGCGATCTTGTCGACCTCGTCGATGTAGATGATGCCGGTCTCGGCCTTCTTGACGTCGTAGTCGGCGGCCTGGATGAGCTTGAGGAGGATGTTCTCCACGTCCTCGCCGACGTAGCCCGCCTCGGTGAGCGCGGTGGCGTCGGCGATGGCGAAGGGCACGTTGAGCATCTTCGCCAGGGTCTGTGCCAGCAGTGTCTTGCCCGAGCCCGTCGGGCCGAGCAGCAGGATGTTGCTCTTGGCCAGCTCCAGGCCGTCGTCTCTGCCCCGGTCACCGGACTGCACCCGCTTGTAGTGGTTGTAGACCGCCACCGAGAGGGCCTTCTTCGCCTTGTCCTGACCGATGACGTAGGCGTCGAGGAACTCGTAGATCTCCCTCGGCTTGGGCAGGTTGTCCCACTTGAGCTCGGAGGACTCGGAGAGCTCCTCCTCGATGATCTCGTTGCAGAGATCAATGCACTCATCGCAGATGTAGACGCCTGGCCCGGCAATGAGCTTCTTGACTTGCTTCTGACTCTTTCCGCAGAAAGAGCACTTCAGCAGGTCTCCCCCGTCGCCGATGCGTGCCACCCCAGATACTCCTTTGCGTGGGACCGCCCTGCTGCCGCGAGCAGTGTCTCCGGACATCCTCCGGACTAGGCCGAACCGCTCAGGTTTCGACGTTACCGTCTTCTGGGCCCTCAGTGAGCCCCCTAGCGGCGAGTCGCACCGGAACGTGCCCTATTGGGCAGCGCCCCGGTGCGTCACGTCTCGTCAGGAAGCTACGGCCTGAGCTCGCTTCTTCCTGGACGGGATGATGTCATCGATCAGACCATACGCCTTTGCCTCGTCCGCGTTGAGAATTTTGTCGCGTTCGATGTCCTTGCGGACTTGGGCAGTGGTCTTGCCCGAGTGCCTCGCCACGATCTCCTCGAGGAGATTGCGCATGCGAAGGATCTCGCGGGCCTGGATCTCGATGTCGCTGCCCTGGCCGCCGCCCTCGGTGGACGGCTGGTGGATCAGCACCCGGGCATTGGGCAGCGCGAACCGCTTGCCCGGGGTGCCGCCGGCCAGCAGCACGGCCGCCGCCGAGGCCGCCTGGCCCAGGCAGACCGTCTGGATCTCCGGCCGGACGAACTGCATCGTGTCGTAGATCGCCGTCATGGCGGTGAAGGAACCACCCGGCGAGTTGATGTAGATGCTGATGTCACGGTCGGGGTCGAGCGACTCCAGCGTCAGCAGCTGGGCCATCACGTCGTTGGCCGACGCGTCGTCGATCTGCACTCCGAGGAAGATGATGCGGTCCTCGAAGAGCTTGGTGTACGGGTTGTGGGTCTTCACACCGACAGAGGTGCGCTCCGTGAACTCCGGAATGATGTAGCGGCTGTTGATATCCACTTCAGCTCCCCCTAAGAGACGGGGCCCTGCGAGGGCACCTGCCGCGCGCTGCGCACCACGTGATCGATGAAGCCGTAGTCCTTGGCTTCCTCGGCCGTGAACCAGCGGTCGCGGTCGGAATCGGCCTCGATCTGCTCCAGCGGCTGGCCGGTGTGGAAAGCGATCCGCTCGGCGAGCGTCTTCTTCACGTAGAGCATCTGTTCGGCCTGGATGGCAATGTCGGCGGCGGTACCGCCGATGCCGCCCGACGGCTGGTGCATCATGACCCTGGCGTGCGGCAGGGCGTAACGCTTGCCCCTGGCGCCCGCGGTGAGCAGGAACTGCCCCATGGAGGCGGCCATGCCCATCACGACCGTGGAGACGTCGTTCGGCACATACTCCATCATGTCGTAGATGGCCATGCCTGCACTCACCGAGCCGCCCGGCGAGTTGATGTAAAGCGTGATGTCGCGGTTGGGGTCGTCGGCCGCGAGCAGCAGCAGCTCGGCGCAGATCCGGTTGGCGATCTCGTCGTTGACCTCCTGCCCCAGCACGATGATGCGTTCCCGGAGCAGGCGCTGGTAAAGCTGGTCTTCAAGCCGGAAGGCGGAGCCGTTCTCACGGCCTCGAGACTCAGGCTGATAGAAGGTCGGCGGGCTGGTCACAGCGTCACCTTCCGATGCGTCGTAATCGATTGGCTTTGCTTGTGACCTTAACGCGCGCCGCGCATAGCTCATGCCCGGTCCCCCGTACTGTTCGCTGACGGCGCAGGTTCGGACAGGCCTCCGTCTGCCATTCTCCGCCCGACCTCGCCCATTCCGTCCCCCGAAGTCCGGCTGACCGCGGTCGCCGGCCCGCTACCGCTCCAGGTCCCCACGGGCCCTCTGAAGCCGCCGTACGGCCTGCCTGCCCCCGGTTCCCCTGCGGGGGAGGCGGACGAGCGCGTAGCCGCGCCCGTGGACGCTGGGCGCCGGGAGTCCCGCGCCTGCCCTGAGGAACCTGAGGAACCTGAGGAAAAGGCGAAGCCCCCGAACCGGATGGTTCGGGGGCTCAGGACCGCACTTCACCACGGCGCGGACCCCGAGGCCCGTGCCGGCGGCGGCGGAGGCTACGCCTCCTGCTTGTCCTCGTCGGCCGCGGAGTCGTCGGACGCGGGCTCCTCCTCCACGACCTCCTCACCGTTGAGCTCGGTGTAGATGGCCTTGAGGTCCACCTCGTTGCCGTCGCTGTCCACGACCTTGGCGGCGTCGCCCAGGACGGCCTTGGCCTTGTCGCGGACGATCTCCACCATGGCCAGCGTCAGCTGGTCGTTGTCGGCCAGGTGCTTGGCCAGCTCGTTGGGCTGCACGCCCATCTCCATGGCGCGGCGCACCACGAAGTTGGTCAGCTCCTGCTCGGAGACGCCCAGCTCCTCGGCCTTGACGATCTTGTCGAGCACGAAGCCGACCTTGAGCGCACGCGCGGAGTTCTTCTCGAACTCGTCGAAGCGCTCCTCCTCCGTCGTCTGGTAGAGGCGGAAGAAGGCGTCGCGGCTCAGGCCGCTCTCGGCGATCTGGTGGTCGAGGTTGTGCTTGCGGGCGTCGACCTCGGCCTTGAGCGCGCTCTCCGGCAGCGGGATGTCGATCTGCTCGAGCAGCGTGTCGAGGGCCTTCTCGCGGGACTGGACGACCTGGTCGATCAGCTTGTTGCGGCGGGCCTGCTCGCGGATGCTGGCCTTGAGCTCGTCGAGCGTGTCGAACTCGCTGGCGAGCTGGGCGAACTCGTCGTCCAGCTCGGGCAGGACCTTCTCCTTGACCGACTTGACGGTGATGATCACGTCGGCTTCCTCGCCGGCGTTCTCGCCGCCGACCAGCTCGGTCTTGAAGCTCTTCTCCTCGCCCGCGGACATGCCCTCGAGCGCGGCGTCGAGGCCCTGGAGCACGGAGCCGGCGCCGACCTCGTAGGAGACCTCGCTGGCCTGCTGCTCCTCGATGTTGTTGCCGTCGATCTCGGCGCGGAGGTCCATGACGACGAAGTCGCCGTTGGCGGCCGCGCGCTCGACGCCGGTCAGCGTCGCGAAGCGCTGGCGCAGCGCGTCGAGCTGCTTGTCGACGTCCTCGTCGGAGACCTCGGCGGAGTCGACCGTGATCTCGAGGCCCTGGTAGTCGGGCACCTCGAAGTTGGGCCGGATGTCGACCTCGGCGGTGAACTCGATCTGCTCACCGTCGTCGATCTTCGTGACCTCGATGTCGGGCTGGGCGACCGGGAACACGTCGACCTCGTCGACGGCCTTGCCGTACAGCTTGGGCACCGCGTCGTTGAGGGTCTCCTCCAGCACCACCGCCCGGCCGAAGCGCTGCTCGATGATGCGGGCCGGAACCTTGCCAGGCCGGAACCCGGGGACGCGCACCTGCTGCGCGACCTTCTTGTACGCCGCATCCATGCTGGGGCGCAGCTCGTCGAACGGCACCTCGACAGTGAGCTTGACCCGGGTCGGGCTTAGCTCCTCGACAGCGGTCTTCACGGAATGGTCTCCTTGATCAAGCTACGAGTGATCGCGGGCGCGTCCATCGGTACGGCTCACGCGCCGCGCCCACATGAGCGGTGTTGGGCATGCTCCGCCGCGGCGGGATCCAACGCCGAAGGCCAGTCTAGGGCAGATGCATACCCAACAACGACGCCCTCACCGCTACAAGTCGTCCACGATCATGCGTGGCCTGCCGTCAGAACTCGTCCGCGATGGTCCGCAACAGCCCGACCGTCTCGTCCGGGGTGGTGCTCACGGCGCAGAGCCGCTCCATCACCTCGGTGTATCGGTCCACGTCCTCACGCTTGTCGAGGTAGAGCGCGCTGGCCAGCTGCTCGACATAGACGACGTCGGGCAGGTCGGGGTCCGGGAAGCGCAGGATGCTGAACGCGCCGCCCTCCGCGCTGTGCCCGCCGAAGCTGAACGGCATGATCTGGATCGTGATCTTGGGCTGGCGCATCAGCTCGATGAGGTGTTCGATCTGGGCCCGCATCACCTCGACGCCGCCTATGGGTCGCCGTAGCGCGGCCTCGTCGATGACGGCCCAGAAGACGGGCCCGTCCGGCCTCTCGAACATCCGCTGGCGCTCCAGCCGGAGATCCACCCTCCTGGAGATCTCCTCGGCCCCGATGCCCGCCGATCCGGCGGTCACGACGGCCCTTGCGTACTCCTTGGTCTGCAAGAGTCCCGGCACGAACTGGACCTCGTAGGTCCTGATCCGGGCGGCGGCCTCTTCAAGGCCGACGTACGCCTGGAACCACGTGGGCAGGACATCGTTGAACCGGTGCCACCAGCCCGGCTCGTTGGCGGTGGCGACCAGGTCGAGTACGGCGGCGCGGGCCTCCTTGTCGACGACCCCGTACAGGGTCAGCAGGTCCGCCACGTCGCGTTCTTTGAACCCCACTCGGCCCAGCTCCATGCGGCTGATCTTGGATTCCGAGCCCCGGATGAGGTGGCCGGCCTCCTCACGAGTGACGTTCTTTGCTTCCCTGAGCTTGCGCAGCTGGGAGCCCAGGAGGATGCGCAGCGCCGTCGGTCCGGAACCCGGCTGGTTCTGCGTCACTTTGCCTCCTATCAAGGTCCGCACACACAGTGACACCACATTGCCGGGTATGACAAGGTCTCAACCTCGTGTCCGGATTAGGAGACCAACGCCCCAAAACGCCGCTTGCTGCTGCACAATGCAACTGCACGTGCATTTGGGTCTTGCAGCTGCAGCGATCGTGACCCATGATGGCTTAGTGCATATTGGGCCAAACATGCACTAACTCGGGCTGAACGGGGAGGTATCGGCGGCATGGTGGAGGACCCTCTGGCCACTGCCGATGCTCTGCAGATCACTCGAGAGGTGGGCTTCGACTGCCTGCTCATGGGCGGGAAGCCGGACACCACCGCGTGCCCGCTGCCCTTTCAGGCCGACTCCGTGAAGACGGCCAGGGACGTGACCCGCTCGACCCTGCGGAAGTGGGGGCTGCACGAGCTCGGCGACGACGCGGCGCTGGTGGTGTCGGAGCTGGTCACCAACGCGGTCCGCTACGCGATGTACGCGGCGGGACGGCGTGAGATCGAGCTGCTGCTGATGCGCGTACAGCCGCACGTGCTGCTGGCCGTGGCGGACCCGAGCGACGAGGTGCCGCGCCCCAAGGAGCCGGACTTCATCTCGGAGAACGGGCGCGGCCTCTACATCGTCGAGACGTACAGCCAGTGCTGGGGCTGGGACCCCCTCGCCCGCGGCGGCAAGGCCGTCTGGGCCCTGTTCCGCACCGAACCCTGATTCAGTTGTCACGGCGGAGCCGGGATCGCTCCGCCGTCGGGCCGTCATTCTCCGATCGCCCCGTCGATGAGCTCGCGTAGCAGGTCGGCATGGCCGTTGTGCCGGGCGTACTCCTCGATCACGTGGACGAGGATCCAGCGGTGCGTGCAGTCCTGGCCGTTGCGGTCGCCGACGGCGTCCAGCGGCTTGGCGGCCGAGATGGCGCGCGCGTGCCCGATCTCCTCCTCCCAGGTCGCGAAGGCCTCCTTGACCGAGGCGGTGTCCACGTCGTTGAAGTCGGCGTCGTTGTCGCGGTCCTTGTCCCAGAGCTTGGGGAGGTCCTCGCCGTTCAGCACGCGGCGGAACCAGACGCGCTCGACGTGCGCCAGGTGCCTCACCAGCCCGAGCAGGGACAGCGTCGAGGGCGGGGCGGAGCGCAGGCGCAGTTGCTCGTCCGACAGGCCGGCGCACTTGAAGGCCAGGGTGGCCCGGTGCCACTCGAGCCAGTTGTTCAGCACGGTGCGCTCGTCGCCGGTGAGCGGCGGGGGTATCCGGGAGTCGTTCATGGGGTTTGACCCTATCTGGAGGCGGCCGGAGCGCGTTCAGTTCATGGAGATGTGCACGTGGTCGTAGTGGTTCTCGGTGATGCTGCCGCGGTCCGCCATGGCCCGCCAGCCCGAGCCCATGTTGATGCGCTGCTTCCAGATCACGTACTTGACCCCGAGCTTGCCCTGGTTCGCGAGCGCCCACGCCGCGATGCGGTCGCCCAGGGCGTTGTTGGCGGCCGAGGGCGTCGTGCCGCCGGTGCTCATCATGAAGTCGCAGGCCCGTCCCAGCGGGTGCTCGCCGCTGGAGCCCGAGCGGAAGCAGCCCACCTCGTACGGCAGCTTGAAGTTCTTCGCCACCTCCGCCTTCATCAGCCGCGTACGGGCCGTGATGTTGTCCGAGCCCGTGGGCAGCTCCGGCGCCCAGCTGCCGTTCGCGTTGCGGCCCGGACCGAACGGCACCAGGTCCTTGAGCTTCTTCTGGATGTCGTCGATGACGTCCTGGGCCTCGTCCCGCTGCGCGGACACCTCCTTCGCGTCCGCGCCGATCTGGACGGCGAGCGCGGCGGCCTGGTCGGAGGCGCTCTTCTTGTCGTCACGGGCCTTGGCCACTCCCTGCACGACGGCCTGCTGCTCGGCCGTGAGCTGCTCCAGCAGGGCCGCGCCGCCGCCGTTGGCCGAGAGCAGGACGGCGGGCACCGAGGGGTCGTGGTTCTGGTAGCGCATGCTGGCGATGTCGGCGACCCGCTGCTCGGCCGCGGCCAGCGTCTGCTCCGCGACGGCCAGGCGCTCCTTGGCGGCCTTGGCGGCCTGCTGCGCCTTGGCGAGCTCTACGCGCTTGAGGTTGTACTTCTCGATGAGCTTGTCGACCTTGCTGTTGAGCTGCTTGAGCTGGGCGCGGAGCTGCGCCTCCGACGGCTTGGGGGCCGCCGACGCCGCGGTCGCCGGGAGGAGGGCGACGGCGGCGGCGGTGATGAGGCCGATGGCCAGAGTCACGGGGGACACGCGGGACACAGCCGCCACGTGGAATGATCCTCTCCCTCTGCCGGCCGGGTTAGCTGACGGGTTCGGGCGCGGAGGTGCCCTACCGACACGTGGTCGGACTCACCCCAGAACTAGGTGGGTCCCCGGCTCCCGGGCGACACGCCCGGGATTAGGCGCGCAACGGTGGTGACAACCGGTGCAAAAGGGATGCTAGTGGTAGATCACGAGTAATGCGACCCTAACTAGCAATCTAATAGTGATCTACTTGTGATCGAAGCATACGCGCGGCCTCCTCCGGCAGCACGTCGTTCACGAAAGCTCCCATGGCCGACTCCGACCCGGCCAGGAACTTGAGCTTCCCCGGCGCCCGCCTGATGCTGAACAGCTCCAGGTGCAGGTAAGCGAGATCGCGGTCCCGCCGCACGGGCGCCTGGTGCCAGGCCGAGATGTACGGCATCACGACGCCGAACAGGCCGTCGAAGGCCCGCAGCACCGAGGTGTAGAGCGGCGCGAACGCCGAGCGCTCCTCCTCCGACAGCGCGGCCAGATCGGGCACCTGCCGGTGCGGGTAGATGTGCACCTCGTACGGCCAGCGCGCGGCGGCGGGCACGAACGCCGTCCACAACTCGTTGGCGGCCACCACCCGCGTCCCCTCGGCCCGTTCGGCGGCCAGCACGTCGGCGAACAGGTTGCCCTTCGTGTAGCGCCTGGCGGCGTCGAGCTGGAGCTTGGTCCTGGGGGTGACGTACGGGTAGGCGTAGATCTGGCCGTGCGGGTGGGCGAGCGTGATGCCGATCTCCTCGCCCCGGTTCTCGAAGCAGAACACCTGCTCCACGCCCTCGATCCCGGACAGCTCGGCCGTGCGGTCGGCCCACGCCTCCATGACCAGCCCGACCTGGTCGTCGGAGAGCTTGGAGAAGGAGGACGAGTGCTCAGAGGTGAAGCAGACCACCTCGCACCTCCCCGCCCCCGGACGGACCTCACTCAAACCGCCCACATCCTGATAGGTACCGAAATTTCCGGAGAAGGAGGGGAAGCGGTTCTCGAACACCACCACGTCGTAGTCGTACGCCGGGATCTCCGACGACCGCGTGTCCGACGACGGGCAGAGCGGGCACTCGCTCGCCGAGCCCGTCGGCTGGAACGTCCGCGTCTGCCGGTGCCCCGCCATCGCGATCCACTCCTCGGTCAGCGGGTCGTAGCGCAGCTCCGAGGCCACCGGCCGGGGGTCGAGCGTCCGCCGGTCGAGCGCGCTCCTGTCGGCGTCGTCACGCCGGTCGAAGTAGATCAGCTCCCGGCCGTCGGCCAGATGGGTGATGGTGCGTTTCAAGGCGAGCCCTCCGCGATGATCAGTTCTCCGGCCCGTTCGGCCAGCTCCGTGCGTGCGTCCTCGGGCAGCCCCGCGTCGCTGATGACCACGTCGGCCTCGCCCAGCTCGGCGATCGTGCTGATGCCGACGGTGTTCCACTTGGTGTGGTCGGCGGGGACGACCAGCCTGCCGGCGGCCGCCACCAGCTCCCTGTCGGTCTCCGACTCCAGCAGGTTCGGCGTGGTGAACCCGGCCCGTGCGCTCATCCCGTGCACGCCGAGGAAGAGCGTGTCCACGTGCAGGCGGCGGATCGCCGCCACGGCCACCGGGCCCACCAGGGCGTCGGACGGCGTACGTACGCCGCCGGTCAGCACGACCGTACGGTCCGAGCGCGGGTTGCGGTGGAAGACGTCGGCGACGGGGATCGAGTTGGTGATCACCGTCAGCTCGGGGACGCCGATCAGGTGGCGGGCCAGCGCCCACGTGGTGGTGCCCGCCGAGAGCGCGACGGCCGTGCCCGGCCTGACGAGGCCGGCCGCGCGCCGCGCGATGGCCTCCTTCTCCTCCTGCTGGCGGGCCGACTTGGCGGTGAAGCCCGGCTCCTCGGTCGAGCCGGGGCCGAGTGCCGTGGCACCGCCGTGCACCTTCTCCAGCAGCCCGCGCTCGGCCAGCACCTCGAGGTCGCGGCGGATCGTCATGTCGGAGACGCCGAGCTCGCGGACGAGGTCCGCCACCCGGACGCCGCCGTTGCTGCGCACGCGTTCGAGGATCGTCTGCTGACGCTGTTGTGCGAGCACGCCCGTTCCTTCCAACAGATTCCACCAAATTATGACACGGAATTGTTCGGGAATGTGAGTTCGCGTGGTGCGCTTGCGCAGGTCATCGCGGCGAGAGAGGCTCTGGGTTCCAGCCGATCGTCGGAGGCGAGCTATGGCCAGGCGCGCACGCAAGGGCAAGGCACGCAAGAAGAAGAAGGCCAACCACGGCAAGCGCCCCACGGCGCGTTGACCGGGTGGCCGCCTCGCGGCGGCCACCCGTGATCAGCTCTCGTTGACCAGAAGTGCCGGCCTGTTCGGGTGATCGGCCCTGACCACGACGTCGGCGGCCTGCTGAGGTCGCGTCTCCCGCTCGTACCGCTCGTACGCGGGCAGCCGCCACAGCTCGTCCTCGGCCGTCCCGCGCCCCAGCGCCCCCGCCGACAGCCACACGTGCACGGTCAGCTCGAACGCCAGCCCCCGCCCCAGCAGCAGCGTCCCGTCCACGATCACCACCCCTCCCGGGGGCAGCTCCTGGTACGGCGCCCGGTACGCCCGATCGACGCGGCTGTCCCAGAGCCGCGGCAGCACCTGCCCGGAGCCGCCCGGGTCCAGAGGCTCCAGGACCTCCCTCGTGAGCGCCTTGGCGTCGAGCCAGTCCTCGTAGAAGGCGTCCGGGTCGGTCCTGCCGTGCTCCAGCCGCAGCGACGCGGGCCGCAGGAAGTCGCCCGCCGACACCCGCAGCACGGGCCGCCCGCGCAGCCGCAGCGGCGCGACGAGCTCGTCGGCCAGCGCCCCGGGACGCGCGGCCGGCGCGCCGTCCACGGCCACCCGCACCCACCCCTGGCGCGCGGCGACCCTCTCGGCCAGTTCCTCGACGAGGGCGTCACGGGAGATCGGTCGCCAGCGCATGCCTAGGCGCGCAGCCCCGCCACGAACCGGTGCATGGCCCCCGCCACGTCCTTGAGCACCTGGGCCGAGCCGACCGGGTCGCCGAAGATCTCCATGCCGTGGTCGGCGTCCGGCACCTCGAGGTACGGGTGCCCCAAACCCCGTGCGACCTCTCCGTCCCACACCTTGTCGGCCGTCCCGCCCACCAGCAGCGTGGGAGCCTCGCTCCGCCGCAGCGCCCCGGCGACGGAGTCGACGGTGAGCAACGGCGTGAGCCAGATGGCGGGCAGACGCCGTTCGGCGGCGACGGGTGCGGCGAGCGTGCCGAGCGACTTGCCCACCAGGAGCACCTGACCGGCGCTCTCGGCCGCCACCGCCTCCCGTGCCCGCTCGATGACCCATGCCTGGCGTTCGGCCAGGTCGTCCCCCGCGGGCGGCTCCCACCAGACCTCCTGCACGGTCCAGCCGTGCTGCGCGAGCACCACGCGGGCGAAGTGGAGAAGGGGGCGGGCCGGCACGTACGCGGCACCCGGCAGGAGCACGGCCACCCGCTCAGGGTCGCCCTCGTGCCGCGTGGGGACCCCGAAGACCGTCTCTGGCACCATTCCCCGGAGTATAGGGCTCTTGTACTGTGCCGCCATGAAAGATCTTGGTCGTCAGATCGCGTACTGGGACACCGTCGGAGCCGAGAAGACGTTCACTCATCCGGTGAACCTCGACTGGCTGGCGACCGTGAGCCGGGAGGCGCGGATCCTCGACTACGGCTGCGGCTACGGCCGCGTCATGGCCGAGCTGAGCGGGCACGGCTTCTCCGACGTGTCCGGCGTGGACCTGTCGCCCGCTCTGATCGCCCGTGGCCGACAGTCACACCCTGACCTGCGTCTCGCGGTGCTGGACTCGCCGCCCAGCCTGCCGTACTCGCCGGCGAGCTTCGACGCCGTGCTGCTGTTCGCGGTGCTGACGTGCATTCCCGACGACGAGGCACAGCGGGCGCTCATCGCCGAACTCATCCGCGTCCTGGCACCCGGCGGGCTCCTCTACATCAGCGACATGGTGCTCCAGGACGACGAGCGGAACCGGGACCGCTATGCCGCCTATGCCCAGCGGTTCAGGACCCCGTACGGGGTGTTCGCCACCGATGACGGCGCGGTGGTGCGACACCATGACATAGCCGAGCTACACACCCTTCTGCGTGATTTCGGCCTCCTGGAAGAGCGCAGGATCTCCGTGGTCACGATGAACGGTCACCCGTCGCAAGCCGTGCAACTGCTGGCCCGCAAACGGTGATCCGGATCGGAACCTCAACATTGCGATTGGTCTGCCAGGATGCGTTCCAGGGTTCGCTGACCCATCTGACTCATGGGCGGATTGGTTTCCAGGTAGTACCAGACGAGGCCCATCGCCTGTTCGAAGGCCCACGCCTTGCCTCGCTCCCATTCAAGGTCGTCGCACGCGAGGTCTTGGCGGAGCACCTGCCGCGGCCCGGCCTCGAGCAGATGCCACGCACTCACAAGATCCAGAGCAGGGTCAGCCGGCCCGAAGCCGCCGACATCAAGAATCCCAGCCAGCCGACCAGCGGAAACCAGCACGTTTCCGGGAATGAGGTCACTGTGAGTCATCACGTCGGCGGATGTGCGCGGCAGACTTCGAAGATTTGTCCATATCTGGCGAAACCGGCGAACGTCCAGGAGTTGTTCGCTGTGCTTGAAACACGTCTCCATCCACGCGTCATGGGATTGCAGGTCGCCTCCCCGGCCTTTGCCGGCAAACGTGCGGCCACGTGTATCGATTGCGCGCAGGCCGTTGATGAGATCAGCCAGGTCGTGGGCGAACGCGACCGACTCGCTCGGGTCCTCGTCGGTGGCCACCGCGCCGGACAGCCACATCTGCACCGACCACGGGAGCGGGTATCCCGCGCCGGGCTCACCGAGCGCGACGGGCTCGGGCGTGGGGAACCGCGTGCGACCTGCCAGCTCGCGGGCTGCTTCGGCTTCGGCCCGCAGCCAGCGCCGAGTTGAGTCGACGTGCCCGGCCTGTAGAGGGAACCGTGCTGCGAAGCGGTCGCCGATGCGGAAAATGGCGTTGACCGTCCCATGAGCGGCGACGCCTGCGATCGGCAGGCTCCGCCACTCAGGGAACTGTTCATCCACCAATGTGCGTACCGTCTCCGGTGACACCGTCAGCTGGTCGGCGTGCATCTTCACGCCGGAAGCGTTCCGCGTCTCAGCCTTCTCCTGCAACGCCTTTTCGCCGTAAGGCGGCAGTCGGCACGCCGTGAACGCACCCCCACCTCGTCTCCCTGGTCCGCGCCGGAGCGCGTTTGCGCGCGGCAGACTGATCGTGCGAGAACCACCGACAGCGCCGCCAGGGCGGCCTGATGCCACCAGCAAGCCACGGAAGGGGCCAGGTACAGCGATGATCGCGCGGACATGGCGAGGATGGGCCTCGAAAGCCACAGCCGACGACTACCAGCACCACTACAGAACCGAGGTAGCCGAACACCTCCAGCAAGTCCCCGGCTTCTGCGGTGCCCGCCTGCTCCGCCACCACGACGGCGACGAGGTGATGTTCACCTCCATCACATTCTTCACCAGCATGGACGACGTACGCGCGTTCGCCGGCGAGGACCCCGAGCAAGCCGTGGTCGAAGAGACAGCCCGCCGCGCTCTGACCCGATGGGACGAACGCGTCACCCACCACGAGGTCACCATCGACCTACGCGGCGACGACCACTGATTCGATCCGCCCATACCGCGGCCACCTACGATGCTGCCCCCGGAGCCGGAGATCCACGCGGAGGCCGGTCTTGGATGTGACCCGTATGAGGCGCTCCTCCAGCGGGCGGCACTGATCTACCAGCACGCCACGCAGGACTGCGACCAGGCCATCGCACAGGCGCTCGGCAAGGCGCTGAACGGGGCACGGAAGGAGCATGGAAAAAGGGCATCGGGCACGGAAGATCGGGAAGAAGTAGCGGAGATCACGAAGGCCAGGTCGCCTCATGGGGCTGACCTGGCCTTTCGCCTGTGGAGCGGACGACGGGAATCGAACCCGCGTAGCTAGTTTGGAAGACTAGGGCTCTACCATTGAGCTACGTCCGCGCGAACCGGTCGAACTCTGGTCTAGACTTCATCCGGTCGTCAGGGCGTAAGCGTACCGGAGTCCCGGAGCGTATGCGCACTCGGCGAGGCGGGGCGTGGCGCAGCTTGGCAGCGCGCTTGCTTTGGGAGCAAGAAGTCGCAGGTTCAAATCCTGTCGCCCCGACCAGCTCAACGGCCCCTTCCGATCTGGAAGGGGCCTTTTGATGGGCTGAATGCGGTTGTCGTGGAAATCCGGCGGCGAATCACCGGTAGGCGGACGCCTGGAGGTCGTACAGGCGGGCGTACCGGCCCGCGAGCTCCATGAGCTCCGCGTGCGTGCCGCACTCGGTGATCCGCCCGCCGTCCAGCACGACGATCAGGTCGGCCATCCGGATGGTGGCGAAGCGGTGTGAGACCAGCAGGGTGATCCCGCCGGTCGCCTGCTGCCACTCCTTGGCCGCCTCCGCGTACCGCTGGTAGACCTCGTACTCGCCGGCCGCGTCGAGTGCGGCTGTCGGCTCGTCGAGCACCGCCAGGAGCGGCGTGGGGCGCATGAACGCCCGTGACAGGGCGATCTTCTGCCACTGGCCGCCGGAGAGCTCGACGCCGTCTCCCAGGGCCTTGCCGAGCCGGGTCTCCTCCCCCTCCGGCAGGCGGGCGAAGACCTGGGCGGCGCCGCCCCTCTCGGCGGCCTCCGCGATCTCGTGGATCCTGCGCAGGTCGCCCAGGAGGCGGCGCTTGGGGGATGCGGGCACAGCTCGGACCTTATCGGCGATCCAGCCGCTCCAGGGTGTCCGCGGAGCCGTCAGCCCGTCAGTGTGAGCGGGTTGACCAGGTCGGCGTAGACCAGCAGGCCCGCCATGATCATCATGACGAACGCGATCGCGTACGTCAGCGGCAGCACCTTGGCGATGTCCACGTAACCGGGCTCCGGCCGTCGCATGATCTTCGCGTACGCCCGCTTGAGTGCCTCCCACAGCCCGCCGGCGATGTGGCCGCCGTCCAGCGGCAGCAGCGGGATGAGGTTGAACATGCCGATCGCCAGGTTGAAGCCGGCCAGCAGGTTGACGAAGATGGCGATCTTCTTCTCGTTGGAGAGCTGGTCGGAGGCGAGGATCTCGCCGCCCATGCGGCCCGCGCCGACGACGCCGACCGGGCCCTCGGGGTCGCGCTTCTCGCCCGAGAAGGCCGCGTGCCAGACGCCGACCATCTTCTGCGGCAGGTTGATGATCGAGCCGGCCACCCGGCCCGTCAGCTCGCCCATGTAGCCGAGCACCTGGCCGATGCTCTGCTGCTGCATGACCTCGGTCGGCAGGACGCCGAGGAAGCCGACGTTCTTGTCGATCTTCTGCGGGTCCTGGAGGTTGGGCCGGTCCTGGGCGATGAGCGTGACGTTGAGCGTCATCGCCTTGCCGTCGCGGACGATGCCGAGCGCGACGGGGCCGGGGCCGTGGGAGCGGATCAGGCGCGTGGCGTCGTCCCACGAGTTGATCTTCTGGCCGTCGAAGGAGACCATGCGGTCGCCGGGCTTCATGCCCGCCTGGGCGGCCGGCGTGGGTCTGTCGGTGGGCTTGCACGCGTTGCGCTGCTCGGACATCGGGATCACGCACGTGTGGGTCTGGGGCGACACGATCGGCGCCCAGGTGGGCAGGCCGATGCCGACCAGCAGGATGCTGAAGAAGATGAACGAGAGCACGAAGTTCATCGCCGGTCCGCCGGACATGATGATGACCTTCTGCCACCACTTCTTCCGGTAGAAGACCCGGTCCTCGTCGCCCGGGCGGACCTCCTCCTGCGCGGCGTCGCGGGCCGACTCGATGAGGCCCTGGAACGGCCCCGTCGAGGTGCTCCTGAGCTTGCCGGGGTCGTCGCCAGGGCGTGGCGGGAGCATGCCGATCATCCGGATGTAGCCGCCGAGCGGGATCCACTTGATGCCGTACTCGGTCTCGCCCTTCCGCCGCGACCAGGCCGTGGCGCCGAAGCCGACCATGTACTGGGTCACCCTCACCCCGAAGATCTTGGCGGGCACCAGGTGGCCGATCTCGTGCAAGGCGATGGAGAACATCAGCCCGAGCAGGAAGATGACGATCCCCACGAGATAGAGCCAGTTCATCTATGCGCGCTCCGTAGCCGACGACAGGGGGCGGACGAAGGTCCGACAGCCCCAGGGTAGTCGAACGGGCCGCCTGTCACGGCTCTGCGCCTTTTACGGCATCAAACCTATGGCCGCCAGATCAGCACGAGCGCGCAGTCGTCGTTGTGCCCCGAGGCCATGGCGTTCACCAGCGCCCTCGCGCCGTCGCGGAACCCCGAGGGCAGCAGCCGCTCCGCCTCCCCGAGCAGCCGGTCGAGCCCCGCGTCGATGTCGCGGCCCGGCTGCTCGATCAGCCCGTCGGTGAACAGCAGCAGCGCGTCGCCCTTGCGCAGGGTGCCGCTGTCGGGCTCGCAGTGCAGATCGGGCACCACGCCGAGCACCACGCCCTTGGCCGAGGCGACCTGCCAGTTTCCGGTGCCCGCGTCGAACTTCACCACCGGCGGATGCCCGGCGGAGGTGATCGTGTAGTCGCCGGTGTCGAGGTCGAGGCGGAGATGGACCGCGGTCACGAACCCCTCGTCGCCCCGCTGCCGGTGTAGGTACGTGTTGCACGCGGGCAGGAAGTCGTCGACCGACCCCAGCAGCCCGCCGAACGTGCCCGACAGCAGCAGCGCCCTGGTGCCCGCGTCGACCCCCTTGCCGGACACGTCGACCAGCGCGATCTCGACGGAGTTGCCGTCACGCATGGAGACCAGGAAGTCGCCGCCGAACGAGGAGCCGCCCGCCTGCTTGAGCACCACCTTGGCGCCCCAGTCCTTGGGCATCGGGGGCAGCTCGCCCTGCCTCTTGAGCCGGTCGCGCAGCTCCAGCAGCATCGCGTCGCCACGCAGCCCCTGAACGCCCAGCTTGCCCCTGGTGCGGGCCATCAGCAGGGCGAGCACCGTGGTGAACCCGACCGTCACCATGAGCCCCAGCCCGATGCGCGCCACGCCCAGCGTGATCGCGATGTAGCCGAGCGCGAGCCCGACCGCCACCAGCAGCTTGATCAGGCTGCGCAGCCGGAGCTGGAGCCCGCCGACCAGCGTGACCAGGATGAGCAGCGACGGCGAGAACCACTCGGTCGAGACCTTCGCCGCCAGGAACCCGATGACCAGCGCCAGCGTGGCCAGCGTGATGAGCAGGTTGCGGTCACGGGCCAACGGTCCGCGACGGACGAACCGCACAGCAGCCACCAGAAAGGGCACCCGCGCCAGGACCGCACGGACCCGTGGCGGGATCAGCGGCGCCGGACGGGAACTCATGATGGCCCTGACTGTATCGGTCTGACCCGTGTTTGGGCAGCCCACTTGACCAATGCCTTGATCATTAAGCACGGATATTGGGTGGCTCTACCCCTTTGCCCGCTCCTACCGTGGACGAATGACGTACCCGATCCGTCCGATTGACGAATCCGAGTGGCCGGCGTACACGCGGGTGCTCGATGAAGGGTTCAACTTCAGGCCACACCCGCAGCAGGCGGAGCGGTGGAAGGCCCAGACCGAGTTCGACCGCACTCTGGCGGCCTTCGACGGCGACCTGGCCGTGGGGGTCGCCGCCGTCATGAGCTTCACCATGACGGTGCCCGGAGGCCGGCTGCCCGTCGCGGGCGTGACGAGCGTCGGCGTGCTGCCCTCGCACCGCCGCCGCGGCGTCCTGTCCGCGCTGATGCGCAGGCAGCTCGCCGACATCCGTGAGCGCGGCGAGAGCGTGGCCGCCCTGTCCGCTTCCGAGGCGGGCATCTACGGCAGGTACGGCTACGGCCGTGCCTCACAGAGCCTGTTGTTCCGCATCGACAAGACCCGCTCCGCATTCGTCGGGAACGCTCCGGCGGACCCGTCGCTCCGGATGCGGGTGGCCGAGCCGGCCGACGTACGCGCGGACCTGGAGACGTTGTTCGTCTCCGTGGCGGCCCGGCGGCCTGGACGCTACGACCGCGGGCCCTCGATCTGGGACGACGTCCTGGCCGACGAGGACGCCGACCAGCGCGGGGACGGGCCGCTGCGCTGCCTCCTCGCCGAGGACGGCGGCGGCCCGCGCGGCTACGCGCTGTTCCGCGTCAAGGGGAGCTGGGACGCCGACGGCATCCCCGCCGGACAGCTGAAGCTGACGGAGCTGGAGGCGACCGACCCGGCGGCCTACGCACTGCTCTGGCGCGGCGTCCTTGACCGCGACCTGGTCTCCACGGTCGATTCGGGCGCCAGACCGGTGGACGACCCCCTGATCGCGCTCCTCGCCGACCAGCGCCAGCTCCGCGCGCGAGTGTTCGACGAGCTGTGGGTACGCCTCGTGGAGGTCGACAAGGCGCTGACCTCGCGCGCCTATTCGGCGGCCGTGGACGTGGTGATCGAGGTCGAGGACGAGGTGTGCCCGTGGAACGCGGGGCGCTGGCGGCTCACCGCCGACCCGACGGGCTCGGAGTGCAAGCCGGTCGAGGACGAGCCGGACGTGACGCTGCCGGTGGCCGCGCTCGGCTCGGCGTACCTGGGCGCCGGCATGCTCACCGAGTCGCTGGAGGCCGGCCTGCTCCGCGAGCGCTCCACCGGCTCGGTGCGCGCGCTGGCCACCGCGATGTCATGGAGCCCGAAACCGTGGGCGGGTCTGGTGTTCTGACGTAGAGTCGAACGCATGGCACTGCAGAGCCTGCCGATCACCGCGACCATCGCCATGCGCGCCCGCGACGTGTCCAGGCCGTCGACGGAGCAGCAGGAGGCCGCCGACCGGCGGCCCCTGCGCGACGAGATGCCCAAGCGCGACGCCAAGCGCAAGGGTTAGGGCATCGAGGGCAGCTGGCCGATCGTCTCGTACGTGGTCAGCTGCGCGATGCGCCTGCTGTGCCGCTCGCTGCCGGAGAAGGTCGTGGCCAGGAAGACCTCGACGAACCTGGTGGCCTCCTCGACGGAGTGCATGCGCGCGCCGACGCTGACCACGTTGGCGTTGTTGTGCTCGCGGGCCAGCTTGGCCGTCTCCTCGCTCCAGGCCAGGGCCGCGCGGATGCCGCGTACCTTGTTGGCGGCGATCTGCTCGCCGTTGCCCGAGCCGCCGATCACCACCCCCAGGCTCGCGGGGTCGCCCGCGACGCCCTCGGCCGCGCGCAGCACGAACGCCGGATAGTCGTCCTCGGGGTCGTAGACGAAAGGACCGCAGTCGGTCACCTCGTGACCGTGGTCCTTGAGCCAGGACACGAGGTGGTTCTTGAGCTCATAGCCGGCATGGTCGGCACCGATGTAGACACGCACCCGCCCAGTCTTCCACAGGCCCCGCCGATGGCACTCGCTGGCTAGAGTAAGGACCCCGAGCGTTGTCCACTCCTTACGAAAGCAGAGACCCATGCGTGAGATCCGCGTCATCGGCGATCCGGTGCTGCGCACGCCCGCCGATCCGGTGACGGACTTCGACCGCGAGCTGCGCCGGCTGATCGACGAGATGTTCCAGGCCATGTACGCGGTCAACGGCGTGGGCCTGGCCGGCCCCCAGATCGGCGTGTCGCGGCGGCTGTTCGTGTACGACATCGCCGGCCGCAAGGGCCACGTGATCAACCCCGTGCTCACCGTCGACGACGACGAAGAGGTGCTGGACGAGGAGGGCTGCCTGTCCGTCCCCGACCGCCAGACGCGCCAGCCGATCTACGCCCCGGTCGGGCGGGCGGCGGGCGTGACCGTCGAGGGCGTCGACAGGCTCCAGCGCCCGGTACGGATCAAGGCCCGCGGCTCGCTGGCACGCTGCTTCCAGCACGAGACCGAGCACCTGGACGGCAAGCTGTACGTCGATCGCCTGCCACGAAACGAGGCGCGCAAGATCATGCTCAGAGCATAGGTTGGGCGAATGAGCATACTTTCCGGCAAAGGCGCATTGGTCACAGGGGGATCCAGAGGCATCGGCAGGGCCATCGTCGAGCGGCTCACCGCCGAGGGAGCAGAGGTGGTCTTCTGCTACGAGCGCTCGGCGGAGGCCGCCGAGCAGGTCGCCAAGGAGACGGGCGCGCACGCCGTACAGGCGGATCTGGGCAGCAAGGAGGATCTGGCGCGGCTGTTCGGGGAGGCCGAGTCGCGGCTGCCCGGGCTCGACATCCTGGTCAACAACGCCGTCGCCATGCTCGGGCAGAAGCCCATGGCGGAGGTCACGGACGAGGAGTACGAGCGGGTGTTCGCGGTCAACACCCGCGCGGTCTACCTCGCCATGCAGTGGGCCGCGCAGGTGATGCGCGACGGCGGGCGCATCGTCAACATCTCGACGCTCAACACCCAGGTGCCCGCGCCGGCCCTGACGCTCTACTGCGGCAGCAAGGGGGCCGTCGAGCAGTTCACCAAGGTGGCGGCGCGGGAGCTCGGCGTGCGGGGGATCACCGTCAACGCGGTCTCGTCCGGCGCCACCGACACCGATCTGCTGCGCGGCACCAATCCGCCGGAGGCGCTGGCGCAGACCGCGGCGCTCACGGCGCTGCAGCGGCTCGGGCAGCCCGACGACATCGCGTCCGTGGTCGCCTTCCTGGCCGGGCCCGACTCGCGCTGGATCACCGGCCAGAACCTGACCGCCAGCGGCGGCCTGCTCGTCTGACCGTCCCCGGGCGCGCCCTGCCCACCACAACGGCGGTGGTCAGAGCTGCAGGGCCTTGGTCTCGAGGTACTCCTCCAGGCCCTGCTCGCCCAGCTCGCGCCCCACCCCCGACTGCTTGTAGCCGCCGAACGGCGCCAGAGGGTTGAACCGGCCGCCGTTGATGGACACCTGCCCCGTCCGCAGCCGCCGGGCGACCGCGACCGCGCGCTCCTCGGTGCCCGACCAGACGGCTCCGGCCAGGCCGTACTTCGTGCCGTTGGCGATCTGGACGGCGACGTCCTCGGTCGTGTACGGGATCAGCGAGAGCACGGGCCCGAAGATCTCCTCCTGCTCGATCGTCATCCCGGGCTCCACCGCCGCGAACACCGTGGGCTCGACGTAGTAGCCGCGGTCGTGCGGCCGCTCGGTGCCCCCTGCCACCAGCCTCGCGCCCTCCTCCTGGCCCCGGTTGACATAGCGGACCACGCGGTCGCGCTGGGTGGCGGAGACCAGCGGGCCGATCCTGGTCGACTCGTCGAACGGGTCGCCGACGCGGTAACCGCGCGCCGCCTCGACGGCCAGCCCGACGGCCTCGTCGTACTGGTCGCGGTGGACGATCATGCGGGTCCACGCCGAGCAGGTCTGGCCGGCGTTGACGAAGCAGTTGGCCACGCCGACCTTGACGGCCAGCGCCAGATCGGCGTCGGGGAGGATGATGTTCGCCGACTTGCCCCCGAGCTCGAGCGCGACCCGCTTGACGGACTCGGCGGCCAGCGCGGCCACCCTGCGGCCGGCGGCGGTCGAGCCGGTGAAGGAGACCATGTCCACCTCGGGATGGGCGGCCATGGCCTCGCCGATGACCGGGCCACGCCCGCTGACCAGGTTGAACACGCCCGGGGGCAGCCCCACCTCGGCGAAGATCTCCGCCAGCGCGTACGCCGCCAGCGGCGCCACCTCGCTCGGCTTGAGCACCACGGTGCAGCCCGCGGCCAGCGCGGGGGCCACCTTGCACACGATCTGGTGCAGCGGGTAGTTCCACGGGGTGATCGCCGCCACCACCCCGATCGGCTCCTTGACCACCAGCGAGTTGCCGACGCGCGATTCGCGGGGGTGGCTCTCGGCCAGCTCGGCGTAGGAGGACAGCACGGTGGCCGGCATGAGCGTCTGCACCTTGAGCGCGAAGCCCAGCGGCGCCCCCATGTCGGTCGCGATGGTCTTGGCGATCTCCTCGGAGCGCTGCTTCAGCAGCTCGGCGGCGGCGCCGAGGAGCTTGCCGCGCTCCGAGGCGGCCAGGTCGGCCCAGCTGGGGAAGGCTCTCCTGGCAGCTGCCACGGCGACCTCGACATCGTCGGGGGACCCCGCGGGCACCCGGTCGATGATCTCTTCCGTGGCCGGGTTGACGACCTCGATGAACTCGTCCGACGCGGAAGCGGTCCAGGAGCCGCCGATGTACAGCTGACGCATACCCACCATCCTGTCAGCACGTCAGGACGCGGCGTAAGGTCTCGCCCCGATCAAGGGAGAAGACTCTTACACCGCAAGCAGCGTTCTTCCGTCAGCGTACGATGATTGACCCCGGAAATGAGATGATCAGTCGAATTGCGGGCGCTTTGTCCGGCTGCGCTTCAGCTCGAAGAAGTCGTCGAAGGACGTGACGGCCAGCACGCCGTCCCAGAGCTTGCCCGCGTCCTCACCCCGGATGATCTTGGTGATCACGGGACCGAAGAAGGCGTTGTCGCCGACGCGGATGACCGGCGTGCCGACCTCCTGGCCGACGAGGTCGATGCCCTCGTTGTGCGAGGCGCGGATGGCCTCGTCCCACTCCTCGGATTCGGCGGCGTCGGCGAGCTCCTTCTCGAGTCCGGCGGCCTCGAGCGCGCGCTCCCTGACCTCCCGCAGGCGCTCCGGCTCCTTGCTCAGGCCCTCGTTGTGGAGGAGGGTGCCGAGCTCGGTGTAGAGCCGGCCGATGACCTGCTCCCCGTGCTTGGCCGCGGCCGCGGCCACCACACGGACGTTGCCCATGGCACGCCTGGTCGACTCTCGGTACTCGTCGGGGATGTCCTTGTCCTCGTTCAGCACGAAGAGGGACATGATGCGCCAGCGCGGCTCAATGGGGCGTACCTTCTCGACTTCGAGAAGCCACCGTGACGTCACCCATGCGAAGGGGCAGGCAGGATCGAACCACAGGTCCACGGGAATCTTTTCAGTCACGTGGGGCCATAACCTGAGGTGGACCAAGGCATATTCCCATCACGGGTACATACCGGCAAACTTCGATGAAGTGGTGAAAAGGAGCGCAACTTGGCAGGCAACCTGACCCGGGACGAGGCTCGTGAGCGTGCCCGGCTGTTGAAGGTCGAGTCGTACGAGGTGGCACTCGACCTGACGGAGGGAGACGAGCGCTTCGAGAGCGTCACGACGGTCCGCTTCACCAGCAGCCACCCGGGCTCGTCCACCTTCATCGACCTGCACGGCGCCAACGTACGCAAGGTCACGCTCAACGGCGAGGACCTCGACGTGTCCGCGTACGACGCCGACAAGGGGCGCTTCCCGCTCCCCGCGCTGGCCGAGTCCAACGAGTTGCGCGTGGACGCCGACTGCAGCTACATGCGCACCGGCGAGGGCCTGCACCGCTTCGTGGACCCCGTGGACAAGAAGGTCTACCTGCACAGCCAGTTCGAGACGGCCGACGCGCACCGCATGTACGCCTGTTTCGACCAGCCCGACCTCAAGGCCACGTTCCAGCTCACCGTGCTGGCCCCCGCCGACTGGGAGGTCGTCTCCAACGCCGCCGCCTCCAAGGTCGCGGAGCTGCCCGAGCAGAGCGGCAAGCACGGCACGGTGCCGGCGGCCAGGCGGTGGGAGTTCCCGCCCACCGCGGTCATCTCCACCTATATCACCGCGCTCGTGGCCGGGCCGTACCACAAGGTGACCTCGGAGCACGACGGCATCCCGCTGGGGATCTACTGCCGCGCCTCGCTGGCCGAGCACCTCGACCCCGAGAACATCCTGGAGGTCACCCGGCAGGGATTCGACTTCTTCCACCGGGTGTTCGGGGTGCGCTACCCGTTCGGGAAGTACGACCAGTGCTTCGTGCCCGAGTTCAACGCCGGCGCCATGGAGAACGCGGGCTGTGTCACGTTCCTGGAGGACTACGTCTTCCGCTCCAGGGTCACCGACGCGGTGGTCGAGCGGCGCGCGGAGACGATCCTGCACGAGATGGCGCACATGTGGTTCGGCGACCTCGTCACCATGCGCTGGTGGGACGACCTGTGGCTGAACGAGTCGTTCGCCACCTACATGTCCATCCTCGCCCAGGCCGAGGCCACGAGGTGGGGCAAGGGCGCCTGGACCACGTTCGCGAACGTGGAGAAGTCCTGGGCCTACCGCCAGGACCAGCTCCCCTCGACCCACCCCATCTCCGCGGACATCCCGGACATGCAGGCGGTCGAGGTCAACTTCGACGGCATCACGTACGCCAAGGGCGCCTCGGTGCTCAAGCAGCTCGTCGCCTACGTCGGGCTGGACAACTTCCTGGCCGGCGTACGTGACTACTTCGCCGAGCACGCCTGGGGCAACACCGAGCTGAAGGACCTGCTCAACGCCCTGGAGCGGACCTCCGGTCGCGACCTGTCGTCCTGGTCGAAGGAGTGGCTGGAGACGTCCTGGGTGAACACGCTGCGCCCCTCGTTCGAGGTGTCCGGCGGCCGGTTCACCAGCTTCGAGGTGCTGCAGGAGGCGCCCGCCGAGCACCCGACGCTCCGCTCGCACCGGGTCGCGATCGGCCTGTACTCGCTGGTGGACGGCGAGCTGAAGCGGACCAAGCGGGTCGAGCTGGACGTGGTCGGCGCCCGTACGAGCGTGACGCAGCTGGTCGGCGAGGAGCAGCCGGACCTGGTGCTGCTCAACGACGACGACCTGACGTACGCGAAGATCCGCCTCGACGAGCGGTCGATGCGGACGCTGGTCGACGGCGGCATCACGGCGTTCACCGAGTCGCTGCCGCGGGCCCTGTGCTGGTCGGCGGCCTGGGACATGACCCGCGACGGCGAGATGGCCACCCGCGACTACGTCAAGCTGGTCACCTCGGGCGCCGGCACGCTCAAGGACATCACGGTCCTGCAGGCGGTGCTGCGCCAGGCGCGCCTGGCCGTGCAGCAGTACGCCGACCCCGCCTGGGAGTCCGAGGGCCTGGCGCTGCTGGCCTCGGAGCTGCGCTCGCTGCTCGGCTCGGCCGCTCCCGGCTCCGACCAGCAGCTCGCGTTCCTGCAGGCGTTCGCGCCGGTGGCCGTCTCCGAGGGGGACCTCGACCTGCTGCAGCGCATCCTGGACGGCTCCGAGGTCCCCGAGGGGCTCAGCGTGGACGCCGACCTGCGCTGGACGCTCACGGGCGCGCTGGTCTCCGGCGGCCGGCTGGGCGAGGCCGACATCGACGCCGAGCTGGAGCGGGACCCTACGGCGAAGGGTGAGCGGTCGGCGGCGCTGTGCCGGGCCGCGATCCCGACGGCCGAGGCCAAGGCCGCCGCCTGGGAGCGGGTCGTGGGCGGCAAGCTGGCCAACCACATCGCGCGCACGACGATCGCGGGGTTCCAGGACCCGCTCCACCCCGAGCTGCTGGAGCCGTACCGGGAGAAGTACTTCGCCGAGGTGGGGCGCATCTACCGGGAGTGGACGTTCGACCAGGCGTCGACGTTCGCGGTGGGGTGCTTCCCCGCGCTGCTGATCGAGCCGGAGACGGTGAAGGCGGCCGAGGACTACCTGGCGGCCGAGCAGCCGCCGCAGGCTCTGCGGCGGCTCATCCTGGAGGGCGCCGACGGCGTCAGCCGGGCCCTGCGCAACCGGGAGAAGGACGCCGCCTCCGCCTGACGCGCCGCTTTCACGGGCCCCCGGCACCGGCGGGGGCCCTCGCGCCCGGGAGAGGGTTCAAAGAGTTGACGATGGCAGCTGAGGTGCGATGTTAGCCTCGATACCGTGCTAGGCGCCGGGACCACCCTCAATGATCGCTACGTGCTCGCCGGCCGCCTGGGCGGCGGCGGCATGGGCGAGGTTTGGCGTGCCGACGACACGGTCCTCGGGCGCGCGGTGGCGGTCAAGGTGCTCATGCCCGCGCTGAGCGAGAGCCCGACGTTCACCCAGCGGTTCCAGAACGAAGCCCGTGCCATGGCCACCCTCCGGCACCCGGGCGTGGTGGACGTCTACGACTACGGCGTCTGCGAGGTCGAGGGCCGCCAGGTGAGCTTCCTGGTCATGGAGTACATCCAGGGCGAGTCGCTCGACCGCGTCCTGCGGCGCGGCCCGCTCGGATCCGCGGCCACCATGCGGCTGATCGCGGAGGTCGGCGACGCGCTGGCCGCGGCGCACGCGCAGGGCATCGTCCACCGCGACGTCAAGCCGGCCAACCTCATGGTCAGGCTCGACGGCAGCGTGGTGCTCACCGACTTCGGCATCGCGCACTCGGTCTCGGCCGGCCACCTGACTGCCACGGGCACGATGCTCTGCTCGGCCGGCTACTGCGCTCCGGAGATGGCCACGGCCAGCGACGTGACGCCCGCGGTCGACGTCTACGCCCTCGGGGTGGTGGCGTACGAGTGCCTGACGGGGCAGCTCCCGTTCCAGGGCGACACGCCCGTACAGATCATCTTCAAGCACCTCAACTCCCCCGTGCCGCGCCTGCCCGACGACGTGCCTCCCGGGCCGCGTCAGGTGGTGTCGCGGGCGCTGGAGAAGACACCCGACCGGCGCTGGATGACGGCCACGCTGATGTCGGAGGCCGCGCGCAAGGCGCTGGCCGCTCCGGAGACGCCGCCCACGCCGCGCGGCCGCCGCACGATGCGGGCGCTGCTCACCATGGCCGCCGCCGTGGTGGTGTCGGCGGCCGTGGCGGGCTCGGTCTGGCTGCGGCCCGCGCAGCCGACGACCAGCGAGGAGGTGCCGTCGCCCGCGGACTCCACCGTGGCCACCGTCTCCCCGCTGCCGCCGTCGAACGCCGCCCGGCCCGTCACCACGCCTCCGGCCAGGCGCGTCCCCACGTCCAAGCCGACCCGGGCCACGCACGTGCCGAGCCCCAGCGCCACGGTGAGCACGACCCCGACCAGGACGCCCACCCCCACGCCGACCACCTCGGAGCCCGACAAGCCGACCGAGCAGCCGACGACGCCCGGCCCCGAGGAGCCGCCCCCGACCGTCGAACCCACGGTCAGCGGCCCGCCGGGGGAGATCCAGTGCATCCGTTCCCCGTGCCCCGGGTGAGATCCGGCGGATAACGGACCGCTCGCCGGCCATGAGAGAGTCGTCGGGTGGACTCGACTCGTGACCTGTTCGTCGCCCTTGCCCGCCGCTACGCCTTCGCCGACCTCGGAGCGCTCGCGCCGGTCGCGGAGGTCGCCGAGGTGTGCGAGTTCGGCCACCGGCTGCTCTCACTCGACGCGGAGGACTTCGCGGCCGAGGCCAAGGGCGTCCCGGCCGACCTGCGGCGGCGTGCGCGGGCGTGCCACATGCCGCAGACGCCGCGCGAGCAGCCCCGCGGGGCGCTCGACTCGCTGCGGCCCGCGTACGGCCTGCTGCTCGAGGTGATCGCCGTACGGTGGCACCGGCGCGAGCTGAGCCCGATGATCGCCGCGGTCCACATCGCCAGCGAATACCTGCCGCTGCTGGCCTTCGAGCCCCACCTCGGCCACGCCGGCGACCCCGCCCGCTGGCCCGACGGGCTGAGCGCGCCGGGGAGCCGCTTCGGCGTGATCGGCGATCGGGAGTGCGACCACACCAAGTCCGAGCAGTCCGCCACCAACCGGACGCTGCGCGTGTCGACGGAGCCGGGCGAGGGCTGGCGCGCGTACTTCGACCGGCAGCACAGCCAGGTGGCCGGAGCGCTCGCCGTCTGCGTCGCCACCTGCCGCAACCCGTGCACGGCCATGGACTGGATCCCGCCCGTGCCGCGCGCCGACCTCCAGGTCCGCGCCCGCACGGCTCTCACCTTCGCCGACACCCCGCTCGTGCGGTTGCGGCACGCGGCTCCGGTGGGGCACGGGTTCGGGGTGCCGTCGCAGGAGGAGGTGCTCGACGCCTGGGAGCGCAGCCGCGCCGCGCTCGACAAGAACGCCGTCGGGGCCTCGGCCCTCAAGGACGACGGGTTCCCGCTGCCTGGGCTGCCCGCGCTCTTCTCGGCCGTCGCGGGCGCGCCGATCGAACCGGCGACGCTGCTGCGCGGGGTCAGCGAGCACATCGTGAAGCTGCTCGACCGCCCCTGACCGGCCCCGCCCGGCACTTCCACGCCTGTCGCCGTCCGTCCATGGGGATGCGCGAGCAAGGGGCCCGGTGCCGCCTCGCGCGGGGCTTACGGCACGCCCCGACAGCAACGCCGTCACGGGCGCGGGCGTCACGAGCAGCGCGCGGCGGCAGTAACGCGCGCCGTGGGGGTCAGTGGCGGGCGGTGGCCTGTTCGGCGAGGGCGGCGATGCCGTACAGGAGGCCGCCCACCAGGTCGCCCACGCTGAACGCCGTGGCCATCGACATCGCCGTCAACCGGCAGGCCCCGTCCGGCAGCCGCCTCCTGGCCCGCTCCCCCGTCACGATCTCCAGGGCGCGGCCGCGCAGGTCCACGAAGATCACCACGGCGCCGTCGGCCTCCTCGCCCAGTGCGGCGTGCAGGCGTTCGGCGAAGTGGCGGCGCGAGCCCACCGGCTCTCCGAGGAACACGCCGAACCGGAGCCCGCTGCGCCGTTCGGCGGCGTGCAGGGCCCGTCTGACGTCGTCGGCCTGGGCGACGCTCAGTCCTCGCATCGTCACCTCACCATCCGGCGGAGGCCCCGCCGACGTGTCTGCCGGGCTCGGCCGTCTCGGCGGCGGCCACCCAGTCGTGCTCGGGGACGTCCGCCCAGTGCGCCGTCCGGTCGGCGAGCACCAGGCCCGAGGTGCTCACGCCGCGCTCGCTCCTGGACGGGCCGCCCAGCCACACCGGGCCCGACTCGGACCGGCGCCGGGTGCCGCGCCCCGGCAGCATGACCAGCAGGCTGATCAACAGGAACAGCCCCAACGAAACCCCGATGAGGAAGAGCAGAATCTCGCCCGCGCTGTGCACACAACGAACGTAATCCCGATGCGCGCGCCGGGCCAGCCCCACCCTGGGAGTGTCCACCAGGTAAGATCAAAAGTGAGACGGCTTCTCTAGAGAAGAATGTAGAACATACCCGCATAACGCGCGTGGAACACGATGAGCTGGGCCATAAAACTATGGACAGGGCAACACTAGGAATCTTTCCGATCTCCGAGCTACGGTGAGTTACGTGGACTCCGACAACCAGCGAGAAGACGGTCACAACGCGTCACCGATCTGGGTGAGCGACCGGCCTGAGAGCGAGCAGACCGCCGCGCAGCCTTCGGCGCCCACCTCCACGTACGCGCCCGTCGAACGGGCGTCCGTACGTAACCTGCTGCAACAACCGAGCTTTCGCCGCCTGCGCAACCGCGCGCTGCTGGCGATCGCCGTCGCCGTGGTGGTGGGCTTCCTCGTGGGCGACTGGCGGGTGGGCGTGACCGCCGGCGTGGTCGCGGCCATCCTGGAGGCGGTCTATCGCGCGCGTTCGCACTCGTCCGTGCCCGCCTGGCGGCGCACGTCCGTGGCGGAGCGCCGCACGGAGGCACAGCTGCGCAAGCTCGAGCGCAGCGGCTACCGCACGCTCCACGCCAGGGCGATCCCCAACAGCGAGGCCCAGATCGACCATCTCGTGGTCGGCCCGACCGGTGTGTACGCGGTCGACTCCGAGAAGTGGGACAAGCGGCTGCCCGTACGCGTGCAGATGGGCAAGAAGCTCTTCCACGGCCCCTTCGACAAGAAGGCCCGCCTCACCGAGGCCAAGTGGGAGGCGTCGCAGGCCAGCGAGCTGATCACCAAGTCGTTCGGCCGCGAGGTGGCGGTCGTGCCCTCGCTCGCCATCTACGGCCCCCCGGTGCCGTGGAAGATCATGACCATCCGCGGCGTGGACGTCTACCAGGGCGACCGCGCCCGTAAGTGGATCACCAAGCGGGAGCGGGCGCTGACCAACAGCGAGATCGACCGGATCTACGACATCGCCGCCCAGGTGCTCCCCGCCCGCTACGGCGACGACTAGATCTCCGACCCCCCGGCGTCCGGCACCAGCCGGGCGCCGAAGTCGTCCAGGGCCTCGGCCAGCTCCGCGCTCGGCGGCAGCTGCTGCGGCAGGCGCGAGTAGAGCGCGGTGCCGAAGCCGGCCATGCGGACGATGTGGTCGATGAGCGCCTCCCTGTCACGCGGCCACGGAAACGACGGCTGGGCGATCAGCAGGGAGACGCAGCCGTGCACGGCCGACCAGAGGCCCAGCGCGAGTTCCTCGGGATCGCCCTCGAGCACGCGTGTCTCCACGCAGGCCGAGACCGCGTTCACCATGTGACGGAAGCACTCGGCGGCGGCCGGGGGCACGCCCGGCCCCGTCGAGGCCCGCATCATCAGCACTCTGTACTGCACCGGGTGGTCCAGGGCGAAGCGGGCGTACGCGCGCGCGCACTTGCCCAGGGCGATGAACGGGTCGCCGCCCAGGTTCTCGGTGAACATCCGGCCGAACTCGCCCCAGACCCGCATGCACACCGCCTCGACGAGCGCGTCCTTGTCGGCGAAGTGCAGGTAGACCGAGGGCGTGGACACCCCCGCGCGCATGGCGACCGCGCGCAGCGTGAGCGCGTCCTCGCTGCCCGACTCGTCCAGCAGGGCCTCCGCCGCCCGCAGGATCTCCTCCCGCAGCAGCACTCCCTCTCCGCGTCGTGCGCGCACGCGTCTGGTGGTGGTCATGGATCTCAGGTTGACGCCGTCAGGTTAACGATGTCAATCTGACTTCCCGCGGAGAGGATTACGAATAATGGGGAATTTTCGGGAAGCGACCGCATTGACCGCTCGCGGCGACGGCGAGTTCGGGGCCGTGCTGGACGCCCAGTGGAGCGTCGGCACCCGGCTGCACGGCGGCTACCTCCTGGCCGTGCTCGCCAGGGCCGCGACCGAGAGCGCGGCGGGCGCGGGTCATCCGCACGTCACGGCGGTCAGCGGCGCCTTCATCGAGCCGCCCGAGCCCGGCGAGGCCCTGGCGCGGGTGGAGACGCTGCGGATCGGCAGGAGCCTGGCCCAGGTCAGAGCCGCTCTGGTGCAGGACGGCCGGACGCGCGTCGAGTCGCACATCACGCTCGGCCTGCTGGACGACTCGGACCCCTGGTGGTCGGCGCACGAGCCGGTCGACCTGCCTCCCGAGGATGAATGCTTCCTGGCCCCGACCGATCCCCCGGGCACGGATCTCACGGTGCCGTTGATGTCCGTGATCGAGGAGCGCGTCGTTCCCGAGCACCTGTCCTTCGCGTTCGGCGCCCCCACCAGGCGCGGCGTCATCGCGAGCTGGCAGCGGCTGGCCGACGGCTCGGACTGGGACCCGCTGAGCCTGCTGGTGGCGCTCGACCCGGTCCCGCCCGTCTCGTTCGACCTGGGGCTGTCGGGGTGGGTGCCGACGATCCAGTTGTCGGCGTACATCCGCAGGCTGCCCGCCCCCGGGCCGATCAGGGTGCGGCTGTCGGCCACGGACGTCGGGGGCGACAGGATGGACGAGGCGGCCCAGATCTGGGACGACAAGGGGCGTCTGGTGGCCCAGTCGACCCAGCTCGCCGCCGTACGGCTCCCCGCTTAGCCACGCTCCTCCGGGCTCGATCCGATAACCGACCGTCCGATGTGTGGACACGTGTCTCAGTCGCCGGGCAGGTGGCCGTAACATGTGAAGACTCGCTAGCGATGGGAGATGCGCAATGCCCGCCCTCAGGTCACGTACAGTCACCCACGGCAGGAACATGGCCGGTGCCCGGGCCCTGCTCCGGGCGACCGGCGTAGCCGGGAGCGACTTCGGCAAGCCGATCATCGCGGTGGCCAACAGCTTCACCCAGTTCGTGCCGGGTCATGTGCATCTCAGGGATGTCGGTGACGTGGTCTCCGCGGCGATCAGGGAGGCCGGGGCGATCCCGCGGGAGTTCAACACGATCGCCGTGGACGACGGCATCGCGATGGGCCACGGCGGCATGCTCTACTCGCTGCCGTCGCGCGAGCTGATCGCCGACGCCGTGGAGTACATGGTCAACGCCCACTGCGCCGACGCGCTGATCTGCGTGTCCAACTGTGACAAGATCACCCCGGGCATGCTGCTGGCCGCGTTCCGGCTGAACATCCCGACGATCTTCGTCTCGGGCGGCCCCATGGAGGCCGGCAAGACGCCCGGCAAGAAGCTCGACCTGATCGACCCGATGATCGCCTCCGCCGACGACTCCGTCTCGGACGCCGAGCTGCTGGAGCTGGAGGAGAGCGCCTGCCCGACCTGCGGCTCCTGCTCCGGCATGTTCACCGCCAACTCCATGAACTGCCTGGCCGAGGCCATCGGGCTCGCGCTGCCGGGCAACGGCACGATCCTGGCCACGCACAAGGCGCGCAAGAAGCTGTTCGAGGACGCCGGGCGGCAGCTCGTCGAGATCACCCGCCGCTACTACGAGGACGGCGACGAGTCGGTGCTGCCGCGCTCGATCGCCACCCGCGACGCGTTCGAGAACGCCATGACGCTCGACGTCGCGATGGGCGGCTCGACCAACACGATCCTGCACATCCTGGCCGCCGCCCGCGAGGCCGGGGTGGACTTCGGGCTCAAGGAGATCAACGAGATCTCGCGGCGCGTCCCGTGCATCTGCAAGGTCGCTCCGGCCACGGCCAAGTACCACATCGAGGACGTCCACCGCGCCGGCGGCATCCCCGCCATCCTGGGCGAGCTCGACCGGGCCGGGCTGCTGCACCGCGACGTGTCCACCGTGAACGGCGGCACGCTGGCCGACATGGTGGCCTCCTGGGACGTGAAGTCGCCGACGGTGCTGCCCGAGGCCGTCGAGCTGTGGCACGCGGCTCCCGGCAACGTCCGCACGGTGAAGGCGTACTCGCAGGACAACCGCTGGGACGACCTCGACCTCGACCGCACGGCCGGATGCATCCGCGACCGCGAGCACGCCTACACCGCGGACGGCGGCCTGGCCGTCCTCTACGGCAACATCTCGCGTGACGGCGCGGTGGTGAAGACGGCCGGTGTGGACGAGTCGATCTGGAAGTTCAGCGGGCCCGCGGTGGTGTTCGAGTCGCAGGACGACGCGGTCGAAGGCATCCTCGGCGGGCGCGTCAAGGAGGGCGACGTGGTGGTCATCCGCTACGAGGGCCCCAAGGGCGGCCCCGGCATGCAGGAGATGCTCTACCCGACGTCCTTCCTGAAGGGCAAGGGGCTCGGCAAGGCCTGCGCGCTGGTGACCGACGGCCGCTTCTCCGGCGGCACCTCCGGCCTGTCGATCGGCCACGCCTCCCCCGAGGCGGCCGAGGGCGGCACGATCGCGCTGGTCGAGGATGGCGACATCATCGACATCGACATCCCCAACCGGTCGATGGAGCTGCGGGTGCCCGAGGCCGAGCTGGTCGCGCGGCGCGAGCGGCTCCTGGCGGACCTCGGCGGATACCGGCCGCGCGACCGCAACCGGCCGGTGAGCGTGGCGCTACAGGCGTACGCGGCGATGACGACGTCCGCGTCCACGGGCGCCTCGCGCGATCTGTCCCAGTTGTCGAAGTGAGTATGGCCTGTGCGGCAGGGCATAAGGTTGTCACCTGCCGCACAGGCTTTCGAAAAATGTCGGTCCTCATCCCTATTCTTGGGGTATGACGACAGTCGTGAAGCACGATACTCGCCCGCTGACGACCGCCGAGATCGCCGCCCTCGCCCTCTCCCTCGCTCACCTCGGAGCGGGCCCCCAGGCCGTCACCGCACGGCGTGGCCTGCAGCACGCGTTCGAGCACCTGGAGCTCGACGACGACGTCATCGCCACCACACTCACGACCCTGACCGAGCCGCTGCCCGTGGAGGTCGCCTCCAGGGCCAGGCTCATGGCCGACGCCATCACCAGCCGCCTCATGATCCGCCTGCACTACCGCGACGCCTCGGGCACCGTCACCACGCGCGACGTCGAGCCGGTGACGTGCCTGGTCCACCGCGAATACTGGTATCTGGTCGGCGTGTGCAGGATGCGCCGGGCGATCAGGGCGTTCAGGTTCGATCGGATCATCGCGGTCGAGCCCACGCTCACGCCGTCCCGCCCGCACCTGGCTGACCGGTTCCTCCCGTTCCAGCGCAGAAAGCGCCCCAGGGCCGCGTAGGAACTGGCCTTCGCTTTACCGGCCGCGCCCCCGGCCTTTGGGATGGTGAGTGGCAGGCTCCCGCACATGCGTGTTCGGACGCTCTGGCTCTCTGTCCTGCTGGCCGTGGCCGGCTGTGCCGCCCCGTCGATCGCCGTACCGCCCCCGGTCGCTCCCGTCCGGCCGCCGGTCGCGGTCGTCGTCGAGAGCGTGCTGCCCGTTGCCGCGCGGCGCGCTCTCGACCAGAGCCTGGATCGCTACCTGCGTGACCGTCCCGGCCGCGCGGCGCTGGCCGTCTACGACCGGACGACGGGCATCAGGTACGCCTTCCGCGAGCGCACGCCGTTCATGCTGGCCAGCGTGATGAAGGTGGACATCCTGCTGGCGTTCCTCCTCACCAAGCGCGGCGAGCTGAGCGACTACGAGCGCGACCTGGCCTCCCGGATGATCCGTGACAGCGACAACGACTGCGCGGGAGAGCTCTACATGACCATCGGCGGCCGGGACGGGTTCGCCAAGGTCCTGCGCCGGCTCGGCATCGAGCACACGGAGCCGGGACCGAGCCTCTACTGGGGAACGACCCTCAGCCGCCCGTCCGACCAGGTGAAGGTGCTGGAGCAGCTCACCGACCCGGAGGGCCCGCTGCCGGCCCCCGACCGGCGCTACGCGCTGAAGCTCATGTCGTCCGTGCAGCCGGCGCAGGCATGGGGGGTCAGCGCGGCCGGGGGCGAGGTGGCGCTGAAGAACGGGTGGCTGCCCGCCGACGCGCACGGCGGGCTGTGGACGATCAACAGCGTGGGCCGCCTGGACGTACGCGGGCACGAACTGCTCATCGCGGTGCTCTCGGAGCGCAGCCCGACCATGGAGACGGGAATCGCCACGGTCGAACGGCTCGCCCGGCTGGCCGTGGACGCGCTGACGGGGTCCGAGGAGACCGTCAGCGCCTCCAAGGTGTTCTAGGAGGCGCAGCACCCTCCGCCGCAGCAGCCGCCGCTCGCCTTGGGCGCGGCCGCGCCGCCCGTCATCGAGACCGTGGAGAGCAGCTTCACCGTGTCGTCGTGCCCCTCGGGGCAGGTCGCCGGGTCGTTGGAGGCCGACATGGGACGGGAGACCTCGAACGTGGAGCCGCAGGCGCGGCAGCGGAAGTCGTAACGCGGCATGAACTAAGAATAGGTCAGGTGCGCGTAGTCGGACACGGGCTCGTAGCCGATCGACTGGTAGATCGCGTTGCTGGTGGGGTTGTTGAGATCGGTGAAGAGCACCACCTCGTCGCAGTGCTCCGCCAGGCCGACCGCGCTGGCGTGCGCCGTGATCGCGGAGCCGTAGCCGTTCCTGCGGCACGAAGGCGGCGTGTAGACCGGGCCGATGCGGCAGACCCCGCCGGCCGCCGGGGAGAGCCCGGCCAGCGAGACCGGCGCCCCGCCCGCCTCCCAGACGAACAGCTCGCGGCCGGCCAGCCGCCGCGCCACCCGGTCGGCCACGTCGGCGTCGGGCATGCCCGCCTCGTCGCCGAACGCGTGATACCAGCTCACCACCAGCGGGAAGTCGGCCGGCACGGCGAGCCTGCCGTGGCCCGGCACGTCGGGCACGGAGAGCGTGCCCAGGCGGTAGAGGCGCTCCGGGACCACCCGCTGGGGCGCGCCCAGCAGCCGCTCGGCCTCCGCCGTCAGCTCGACCCGGCCCACCACGGCCGGGAGCGTGCCGCCGAGCGCCTCGATGAGCGGCGCGACGGCCTCGACGGGCATGTCCGCGAGCCCGACGGGATGCGGTGGCGTGTGGAAGAACGCGCCCCGCAGCTCGCCGTCGACGGTCCACCAGCCGAACCGGGGATCCTTGACGGGCATGCCGGCCCGCAGGCCGGCCAGCACGGTGAGCGCGACCGTGTTACGCACCGGGTCGCCGAGCAGGAAAGGCTCGGCGACCGCGGCGTACTCCTCAACGTCCGAGGTTAAGGTCCACATGCCTGCTCATGGTGTCAGGCAGCGGCCCTCAAGGACAAAACAGTTTTCAGGCAGCGGCCTCGAGGTAAGGCGCCCATTGGGGGTCCCCGGCGAGCGAGGCGCCGATGAGCCTCCAGTGGGCGCCCCTGGGCACCGACGGGTCGAAGCGGAGCGTCCACCCCAGCTCCTCCAGGTACTTGTCGGCCTTCCTGTGGTTGCAGGTGGTGCAGGAGGCGACGCAGTTCTCCCAGGTGTGGGTGCCGCCCCTGGACCGCGGGATGACGTGGTCGATGGTCTCGGCCCGCTGCCCGCAGTAGGCGCAGCGGTAGTCGTCGCGCCGCATGAGGGCGGCCCTGGTCAGGGGGATGCGGGACCGGTAGGGAATGCGGACATATCTCCGGAGCCTGATCACCGAGGGGACGTCGAGCGTGCGGCTCGCGGAGCGCAGCACCGCTCCCCTGCCGTCGCGGTGGACGACGTCGGCCTTCTCCCGCAGCACGAGCACCACGGCGCGGTGCAGCGAGAGGGTGGTCAGGGGCTCGTAGGTGGCATTGAGCAGCAGGACCTGGCGCATCATCGGGCCCCCTGCTGGGCGCGTATCAAAGGGGACATGCCGCGGCATGTCCCGGCTGTCGGCCCCTCCTGGGGCACTACTGCTTCCGTCACGTGGACCTCCGCCGGACGGTCCAGCGGATGGTCACCACGGCACCGTCCTGTCACCAAGTCTGGCGTCTGCAGCGTGGTCCCCGCCACCCCAAAAACCTCTAGCCGGAATGGACCAGAGGGACACGCGATACGTTTTATGCCCGCTTCACCAGCGCTTTACGCATGTCCTTTGGCAGTAGGGTTCCGAGCATGAAGCTGGAGCCGTACCCGACCGCACGCCGCGAAGACACCGTCGACATCCTGCACGGCACGCCCGTGCCCGATCCATATCGATGGCTCGAGGATCCAGACAGTCCAGAGACGAAGGGATGGCTGCTCGCGCAGGCCGAGCTGTTCAGCCGGCAGCGCGGGGAGCAGCGGTTCAAGAGCCGCATCGCCGAGCTGCTCAGGTCCGGCTCGGTGGGCGCGCCCGCCTGGCGCGGCGGGCGCCAGTTCTTCTCCCGCCGCACGCCCGACCAGGAGCACGCCGTCTACTACGTCGTCGAGCCTGACGGCACCGAGCGCGCGCTGATCGACCCGATGGCCATCGACCCGTCGGGTCTGACCACGCTCGACGCCGTGCAGCCCGACAAGGAGGGGCGGCTGCTGGCGTATCAGATCTCGGTAGGCGGCGACGAGGAGTCGATCCTCTACGTGATCGACGTCGCGACCGGCACGCGGATCGAGGGGCCGATCGACCGCTGCCGCTACTCCCCCGTCGCCTGGCTGCCCGGCGGGGAGGCCTTCTACTACGTACGCAGGCTGCCCAGCACCGAGGTGCCGGAGAACGAGACGCAGTTCCACCGCCGGGTCTACCTGCACCGCGTCGGCACCTCCACCGAGGACGACGTGATGATCTTCGGCGAGGGCCTGAAGATGACCAACTACTACGGCGTCTCCGTCTCGCGTGACGGGCGCTGGCTGCAGATCTCGGCGCACGAGGGCACCGCGCCGCGCAACGACATCTGGGTGGCCGACCTGACCGCGTCCCCGATCGACCGGCCCGAGCTGCGGGTCGTCCAGGAAGGCGTGGACGCGCAGGTGGGGCTGGTGTTCGGCCGCGACGGCCGGCTCTACGTCCACACCGACCGCGACGCGCCCAGGGGCCGCGTGTGCGTCACCGACCCGACGACGCCCGGCTTCGAGACCTGGCACGACCTGATCCCCGAGGATCCCGAGGCGGTGCTGAACGACTTCGCGATCCTCGACGACCTGGAGCGCCCGGTCATGCTGGTGGGCTGGACCCGCCACGCGATCAGCGAGATCACCGTTCACGACCTGCAGACCGGCGAGCGCGTCGGCGAGGTGCCCACGCCGGGGCTCGGCTCCATCGGCAGCATCACCGAGCGCCCCGAGGGCGGCTACGAGGCGTGGTTCGGCTACACCGACAACACCACGCCACCCACCGTCCAGCGCTACGACGCCAGGACCGGCGAGACCACGCTCTGGGCGGCCTCCCCGGGCGCGGTCGAGGTCCCCCCCGTGCGCGCCTCGCAGGTCGTCTACCGGTCCAAGGACGGCACCGACGTCCGCATGCTGGTCATCTCCCCCGCCGACGACACCCCGGGTCCGCGTCCGACCATCCTGTACGGCTACGGCGGCTTCGGCCTGTCCCAGACCCCCGGCTACTCCGCCTCCGTCCTGGCCTGGGTCGAGGCCGGCGGCGTCTACGCCATCGCCAACCTGCGCGGCGGCGGCGAGGAGGGCGAGGAATGGCACCGGGCGGGCATGCTCGGCAACAAGCAGAACGTGTTCGACGACTTCCACGCCGCCGCCGAGCACCTCATCGCCACTGGCGTGACCACGCCCGAGCAGCTCGGCATCTCCGGCGGCTCCAACGGCGGCCTGCTGGTGGGCGCCGCGCTGACGCAGCGTCCCGAGCTGTACGCGGCCGTCGTCTGCTCGGCGCCGCTGCTCGACATGGTCAGATATGAGAAGTTCGGCCTCGGCGCCACCTGGAACGTCGAGTACGGCACCGCCGAGGACCCCGAGCAGTTCGGCTGGCTGCTGGCCTACTCGCCCTACCACCACGTCAAGGAGGCGGTGTCGTACCCTGCGACGCTCTTCACCGTCTTCCAGTCCGACACGCGCGTGCACCCGCTGCACGCGTGGAAGATGTGCGCGGCGCTGCAGCACGCCTCGGCGGGTGACCGCCCGGTGCTGCTGCGCAACGAGACCGAGGTCGGGCACGGCGCGCGGTCGGTGAGCAGGATGGTCGACCTGTCGGCCGACACGCTCTCCTTCCTCGCGCGGCACACGGGGCTGTAATCTCGGCGGCATGAGCGAGCTGGGGCTGGCCATGGTCGAGGCCACCCCCAGCGCTGCGCTGCGGCCCTACGTGACGCGGCTGTGCGCGTACCGCGAGCATTACGCGGCCCCCGTCGTCCGCTCGCAGACGGCGATGCCGGGGGCCGTGCTCATCCTCGCGTTCGGCGCGCCGATGGAGGCGGACGGGCGGTGGGTCACGTCGTTCACCGGCGGGCTCGGCGACCGCTTCACGGTCACGCGCACGGTGGGGCTCAGCGAGGGCGTGGAGGTGGTGCTCACCCCGTTCGGGGCCAGGAGGCTGTACGGCGTGCCGATGCGGCACCTGACGAACCTCGTGCTGCCGCTCGACGACCTGCTGGGGCCGTGGGCCGGCACGGCGCTGGACCGGCTGGCCTCGACGCCGTCGTGGCGGGAGCGGCTGGCGCTGGTCGACTCCTTGCTCTGCGCGCGGATCTCGGCCGCGCCCTCCGTACGGCCCGAGGTGCCGTGGGCGTGGGCGCGGCTGCTGGAGTCGGGCGGCCGGCTGAGCGTGGCGTCGCTGGCGGAGTCGCTCGGCTGGAGTCGCCGGCATCTCGTCGCCCGGTTCCACGACGAGGTCGGGCTGCCGCCCAAGGCGGCGGCGCGGGTGATCAGGTTCGGCCGGGCTCTGCGGCTGCTGGAATCGGGCCGGGACATCGCGTCGGTCGCGGCGGAGTGCGGCTTCTACGACCAGTCGCACATGAACCGTGAGTTCCGGGTGCTGGGCGACACGACGCCAGGTCACATTCGTCCAAGATCCCGCGCTGCCGGCCCGGCATGCTGAGGCTCATGCGAACTGTTTACGCGCTGGCCCGCTACCAGGACTGCCAGGCCGCAGTCGACTTCCTGACCGGCGCCTTCGGGTTCCGGGTGCATGAGGTGTCCAAGGACGACGAAGGCGTGGTCAAGCACGCGGAGCTGCTGGTCGGGGACGATCTGATCATGATCGGACAAGGGAGGCCCGGTGGGCCCGGGATCTACGTCGCGGTCGAGGACATCGACGCCCATCATGATCGCGTCAGGGCCGCGGGGGCCGCGATCACCATGGAGCTCGTCGATCAGCCCTACGGGTCACGTGAGTACGCGTGCAAGGACCCCGAGGGCAACCCCTGGTTCTTCGGGACGTACCGGCCCTGACCCGCACGGGGCGTCAGCTCGGAGCCAGGGAGCGCGGGGCGGGGACGGGCAGCGGGCGGGCGGCCTCGGGGCGCAGACCGTCGAAGACCAGGCCCAGATAGCGCCTCCAGAGCTCTGGGGCCGCGTCACCGAGCGGGGCCACCGCCTGGACGACGATCGACTACCGCTCGGCCGACGTCGCCGCCGAGACCCTCAGCCGCCACCCCGGCGGCGTCGACGCCCTGGTCAACCTGGCCCTCCCGGGGTCGGCCCTGCCTGCCGTGGCCCGGGTCGTACGTCCGGGAGGCCGCCTGCTGAACATCGCCTTCCCCGCCCCCGACCCGGCGACCGGCTTCGAGACCGTCTACACCAACGCCCGTCCCGGCGACCTGGAGGAGGTGGCCACCCTCGCCCTGAAAGGCGTCCTGCCCTCCACCGTCACCCGCCGCTATCCGCTGGCGGAGGCGGTGCGGGCGTACAGGGACCTGGAACACACGCACGTGAGAGGAAAGCTGCTGGTCACGGCGGAAGGCGCGTCGTCGGCGATCCCGCCCGGAGCGGGCGTGTGCGCGTCAGCGCGGGAAGACGATCGTCTTGTGCCCGTCGAGCAGCACCCGCTGCTCGGCGTGCCACTTGACCGCCCTGGCCAGGGTCACGCACTCCACGTCGCGCCCGATCGCCGCCAGGTCCTCGGGAGAGTGGCTGTGGTTGACCCTGGCCACCTCCTGCTCGATGATCGGCCCCTCGTCGAGGTCAGAGGTCACGTAGTGGGCCGTGGCGCCGATCAGCTTGACGCCGCGGTTGTGGGCCTGGTGGTACGGCTTGGCGCCCTTGAACGACGGCAGGAACGAGTGGTGGATGTTGATCGCCCGCCCGGCCAGCTTCTCGCAGAGCTCCTGCGACAGCACCTGCATGTAGCGGGCCAGCACCACGAGGTCCACCTGGTAGTGCTCCACCAGGGCCAGCACCTCGGCCTCCTGCTTGGGCTTGGTCTGCGGCGTGACCGGAAGGTGGTGGTAGTCGATCCCGTACGACTGCGTGAGCGGGCGCAGGTCGGGGTGGTTGGAGACGACCGCGACGATCTCGATGTCCAGAGCCTTGGACCTGACCCGGTAGAGCAGGTCGTTCAGGCAGTGGTCGAACTTGCTGACCATGATCAGCACCCGCGGCTTCCTGGCCACGTCGCGGAGCTTGAACTCCATGGCGAAGTCCGGTGCGAGCGCGGCGAAGGCGCCGTTGAGCTCGTCCTCGCCGAGCGGCCCCGCGAACTGCACGCGCATGAAGAAGCGCTGCGCGACCCGGTCCCCGAACTGCTGGCTCTCGATGATGTTGCACCCTCTGCCGGCGAGCAGGCCGGAGACGGCGGCCACCACACCGGGCCGGTCGGGGCAGGACAGGGTCAGGATGTATTCAGCGGAGCTGGTCATGCGGTCACTCTCGCGGGGTCGGGGTCGTCGGCCGCCGCTTGACCGGTCGTGACGACGTACCGGGCGCGCGGCCATCACAGAGAGTACCCGACGGAGCTTCGCGGCTGACCGTCCATCATCGACCCGATCCCGGGTAGTTATCGAGCATCACGGGTTGGCGGAGGGGCGGCCCGGCCCTTCCGCCATGAGGGGGGATGGAGCGCGTCTCTTTGGGTGCCGTCGTACTGATCGTGGTCGCTGGCCTCTTCGCCGTCGTGTCCGGGATCAACGACGGGGGCGCGCTCCTCGCCACCGGGCTCAAGCTGCCCACGATCCGCCCGGCCACCGGCGTCCTCGTGCTCGTGCTGCTCGTCGCGACCGCCCCGCTGGTCACGCACCAGGTGGCGGTGACGTTCGTGACGAGGCTGGCCTCGTTCCACGCCCCCGGCGGGGCGACGGCGATGACCATCGCGGTGATCTCGTCGCTGGCGGTGGTGGCCTGGCTGAGCGCGAAGGGCCGCCCGACCAGCCTCACGCTGGCCATCGTGGGCGGGCTCACCGGCGCCGGGCTGGGCTGGGGGCTGCCGGTCTCGCCCAGGTCGGTGCTGATGGTGCTGGTGTTCGGGGTGGCGGCGCCCCTGGTGGGCGGGGCGCTGGCCTGGGTGCTCATCCGGGTGCTCCTGGTGACCACCTCGGCCCACGGGCTGTGGCGCTGGCACCAGGCGGGGTTCCTTTTGCAGACCGTCGCGTACGCGACCAACGACGGGCAGAAGATGCTGGCCGTCTTCATGGTCGCCTTCGGCTTCTCGGACGCGCCGCTGCCGTACACGTCGCTGGCGGCCGCCCTCTTCGCGCTCGGCACCCTGTACGGGCTCCCCAAGGCGGGCCGCTCGCTCGGCCGCGAGCTCATCGCCTCCCGGCCCCCGCACGGAGTGGCGGCCGAGCTGTCCGCCGGTGTGACGGTGATCGCGTGCGCGACCGTGGGTATGCCTGTGAGCATGAGCCAGGCCATCGCCGGTGGGCTCATCGGCGCTGGTGTGGCACAGGGCAGCGGCAGGGTCCGCTGGTACGCCACAGTCAAGATCGTCATCGCCTGGTGCCTGACGCTGCCGGCGAGCGCGCTGCTGGGCTGGGCGCTCGCGGTGCTCGTGCAGGGGTTCGCGAGCATGGGGGTCTCATGAAGGGACGGCGAACGTGAAGCTCCTTCGCTCTTCGACGGGGGCCGGGCGGTGAAGCGGCTGCGGCGGATCCGCGACCTCTTGACCGGCCGCATGGACAGCGCCCTCACGGAGGCCCTGCTCGGCCAGCTCAAGGCCACCAAGGAGGGCGCCTGGCTGGCGATGGCCATGATCGGCGGCGAGGTCGGCAGGACAGGGGCGCACGAGCAGATGCGCGCCATCGAGCACCTCGGCGACGAGGAACGCGCCCGCCTCATCGAGGAGCTCAAGACCGCCGTGGTCACGCCCATCGACCGCGAGGACCTGTTCCGCTTGTCGCGAGCGATCGACGACGTGCTGGACTCCCTGCGGGACTTCGTCCGCGAATCGCACCTGTATCGGGTCCCTGACCAGATCCGCTTCACTCCCCTGCTCGATCAGGTCATCGTCGGCATCGAGGCCCTGGAGAGCTCCGTCCGCGACCTCGCCTCCCGCCCGTCCGTCGTGGTCCGCGACGCCCTGGAGGCGAAGAAGGCCGGCGGGGCCATCCGGCGGATGTACCAGTACGAGATCTCCCGCATCTTCTCGGAGGAGCTGACGGCTGATGCCATGAAGGAGCGGGAGCTGGTACGCCGCCTGGAAATCGTCGGGGTGGCCATCGGCAACGCCGCGGACGCCATCGCCGACGGCGCGATGAAACGGTGACGGATTCGAGCGGCGTGCGCGGCGTGACCCGAACGGCGCTAAAGACCCAGAGGCCCCGCCAGGTCGGTCAGTTGTCTCAGGGCATCAGCGAGGTCGGGGGCGTCCGGGGAGAGCGGCTGGATGGCCACGTGGTCGGCGCCCGCGTCGAGGTGGGCCTGGACGCGCTTGGCGATGGCGCCCGCGTCGCCCCAGGCCACGATGGTGTCCGCCAGGCGGTTGCTGCCTCCGTCGGCGAAGTCGTCGTCCGTGAAACCCAGCGTGCGCAGGTTGTTGAGGTAGTTGGGCAGCTTCAGGTAGAAGGCCAGGTGGGCGCGGGCGATCTCGCGGGCGCGGGCCGGGTCGGACTCCAGGACGACGGCCTGCTCGGGGATCAGCAGGCGGTCGGGCCCGAGGATCTGACGCGCCTGGGAGGTGTGCTCCGGTGGGACGAAGTAGGTGTGGGCGCCGTCGGCCTGGTCTCTGGAGAGCTCCAGCATCTTGGGCCGCAGCGCGGCGAGGAGCCTGGGGGCCGGGGACGCGGGTGTGGGCAGGGTCTGGCCGGCCTCGTCCATGGCCGCCAAGTAGGAGCGCATCGCGGTCAGAGGCTTGGCGTAGTCGTGGCCGCGGCCGGCGACGAGGGCGCCGTGGCTGACCCCGATGCCCAGCAGGAAGCGGTCGGGAAAGGCGTCGGCCAGCGCGACCCGCCCTGCCTCCATCGCCGTGGCGTCGCGGGCCCAGAGGTTGGCGATGCCGGTGCCGACCGGGAGGCGCTCGGTGGCCGCCAGGAGCAGCGCGGACGTGGCGAGCGGCTCCTTGCTGCCGACACCCTCGTTGACCCAGAGCGAGCCGTAGCCCAGCTCCTCGACCCGGGCCGCCGCGCGCCGCGCCTCCTCGGCGGGGGCCTTGCTGATCATGGGATGCCACACTCCGACGCGCCCGATGTCCACGGCCGCTCCCCTCGAGTACGATGTTCGATCGAGATGGAACACTACACCGGTGTTCGACCGCCGTCGAACAGGACACGCAGTCTGACGCACACGTCCCCGCTCGAGGTCTCGCTGCAGGAGGCCCTCGACGCGCTGGGCGATCCGATCCGCCGCCGCATCGTGCGGGAGCTGGCGGGCGTCCCCGACTGGGCGCGGGCCTGCGGCACGTTCGCCCACCTGCCCGTGGCCAAGTCCACGCTCAGCCACCACTTCTCGGTGTTACGCAACGTGGGGCTGCTCGAACAGCGCGACGAGGGCGCCCGGCGGCTCAACCGCCTCCGCCGCGGCGAGTTCGACGACCGGTTCCCCGGGCTGCTCGCGCTCGTCCTGGACGAAGAGCAGTCTGACGGCTGAGACGCCGTGTAGCGTCTGTGCGGTGAGCGCCGCAGAGACAGCAGGCAGCAGCGACCGTCCCGCCGCTCGGGTCGTCTGCCTCGATCGCGACGGCAGGGTGCTGCTGCTGCACTGGTACGACACGGTCAGCCGCACGCACGTCTGGGAGCCGCCCGGCGGGGGCATCGACCCCGGCGAGACGGCGCTGGAGGCGGCCAGGCGGGAGCTGACCGAGGAGACCGGGCTGCCGGGATCGGCGGTGCAGGAGCGGTTCGTCGAGGTGGCGCGCGACTTCACCTGGCTCGAGGTGCGATACGTGAAGACCGAGCCGTTCTTCCTGGCCACGTTCGACGAGGCCCGGCCGGAGGTGGCTCCGAAACAGCTCACCGACGAGGAGCGCCAGACCTACCGCGGTCACGCATGGGCCGAGGAGCTGCCCGACGGGGTCGACCCGCCCGAGCTGGCCGAGGTGATCGAGAAACTCACGACGGATCAGCCCAGCCGCACCGTAGCCCCCGCCGAGGCGACGGACACATCGATGTCGTTCGGCCCAGGCGCGCCGTAGCCCTCGACGGGGCGGCGGACGGATCGACGCCGTTCAGCCCAGGCGCACCGTGGTCCCCGCCGTGGCGACGGACAGGTCGCCGTCGTAGGACTTCGCCGCCGCCGCCAGCGCGGGCTCGGGCGGCGTGTCGGGCCACAGGTGGGTGAGCAGCAGGCGGGCCACGCCCGCCGACGACGCGGTACGTCCCGCGTCCAGCGCGCTGGACAGATACGGCGCGTCCTCCTCCGGCACCCGTTCCGGATAGGTCGCCTCGGCCACCAGCAGATCCGCCCCCTCCGCCAGCGCCACCAGCGCGGGGGACGGCCCCGTGTCACCGGTGTAGGCGACCACGCGGTCTCCCGCGCTCAGCCGCAGGCCGGCGTTGGGCACGTGGTGCGGCAGGTCGAAGGCGTCCAGCCGGAAAGGGCCGATCTCGTACGGCACGCCGGCGCTCAAGTCGTGCGCCACGAAGCTGCCCGCAAGCATGCGCCGCTTGTCCAGCGCCAGCACGGCATCCAGCGCGCCGGGCGGGGCGTACACCGGCAGCGCCGGAGCCGGGACGTCCGCGAGCGCGCGGGCGCGCAGCAGGGGGTTCAGGTCGGCGCAGTGGTCGGGGTGGCCATGGGTGACCAGCACCGCGTCCACCTGGTCGGCCCGCATGCGTTCGAGCAGCCGCGGCAGAGTGGCGTAGCCGGGGTCGATGAAGACGCGGAACCCCTCCGCCTCCACCACGTATCCGCTGCAGGCCTGCCCGGCCGCGGGCCAAGCCCCACATCCGCCCAAAACAGTAAATATCACGATAAAACCCCTTGCATAGATAAAAAAGCTCAGCGAGCGCGGTCCGGCCCGTCGCGGAAATGGCCGAGCTCCTCCAGCGTCGTCACCATGAGCTCGCGGAGCAGCGTGCCGGCCACCTTCTCGTGCTCGCCCTCCATGGGCAGCCCCTTGCCCACCCTCTCCTGGTACGCCTCGCGCTCACGCAGGTCGGTGTAGGGCAGCGCGGTCATCCCGACGGCCACCGCGACCCTGGTGCCGCCCCTGGGCAGCACGGCCACGGTATGCGTGCGCAGGCACGTCTCGTCCGGCGCGCCGTACCAGCCGCTCTTGACCCCGGCCCCCGGCGACCGGACGGCCTCACGGACGCCGAACGCCTGCGACGCGCTGACCTGCCGCATCCACCCCAGGATGGTCTCCGCGACCCGGTCGCCCGCGACGGCGGCCTGGGCGAGCACCGCGTACGCGGTCGCCACCTCGTCGGCGGCCACCTCGACCGAGCCGAACCGGGAGGGGTCGCCGTTGGGCGGTGACCACGCGACGCCGGTGCGCTGCCGCAGGTCGTCGAGGATGACCCGCGGGCCCACGGCGAGCCACAGGTTGAGCGTGTCGGCGTTGGAGGACACGACCACGGCGGGCTCGGCGTGCCGCCGCCACTGGTCGGCGTCGGGGATGCGGGCCGCGCTGACCCACGCGTACAGAGGCTTGAGCAGGGACGCGCAGCGCAGCCGCGCCAGGCCCGAGGTGACGCTCACCGTGCGGGCCGGTGGCCCGCCATAGCCACGCCTGATGCCCGCCGCCTGGACGCTGGCGGCAGGATCGAGGTCCTTGAGCAGCTCGTTGTAGCCCACGCTCTAACCGTAGACCTAAGGGGCGCTCCCCCAGCGACCTTCGTACCAGTCCATGCCGGGCGGTTCGCCGGGCAGCTCGGTCGCGCCCGGCGCGCGCAGGCCGTCGAGCGCGATGGTCAGCAGGCGCTCCTTGGCGTGCGGATGCTCACCCCCGGGCGCCGGGCGGCTGAACTGCTCCATGAGCAGCGAGATGTCGAGCGCGGTCACGTCGCTCCTGAGCGCGCCGGCCTCGCGGGCCCTGGTGACCAGCCGCTCGGCCAGCTCCGTGGCCCTCCTCGCCGTACGCCACATCTCCTCCGTGGTCGTGATGGTGCCCGCGACCGGCGCGAGGGCGCCCGCACGGTAGCCGACGCACGTGCGTACGTACAGGCACAGACCGTCCCAGGGATCCGGCTCGGCCAGCCCGGCCTCAGCCGCCTCCACCCCGCGCTCCATGGCGATCGTGCACAGGCGCTGGAACAGCTCCTCCTTGGTGCGATAGCGGCGGTAGAGACTGCCCATGCCCACGCCCGCCGCCTTGGCGATGGCCGAGACCGGCGCGTCGAACCCCTGCGTCGTGAACACCTCGTGCGCCGCCCGCAGCAGCCGCAGGTCGTTCCGTCTCGCCTCCGCCTGCCTCCCGCGCGTGCTCATTCCGTCAGCATATGGGAACGGAGCGGAACGCTCCGATAAGTCCGTCAGAGTCAGGCTCCGAACCGCGCCCACGAGACCACGAGCGCCGCGGGGATCAGCGCGATCACGCCCACCGCGGTCGTCACCTTCCACCGCCGCGCCACGCGGGGCTCGGTGCCGAACGCCGCCACGGCCCCCGCGCCCGCACAGGCCGCCCCGGCCGTGACCGCGTGCGCGAACGAGGACGTCCACGACGGCAGCGCCTCGCCGACGAGCCTGAACACCACCAGCACCCCGGCCACCACCAGCGCCACCCGCCGCCCCGGCCGCACGTCGACCCGCTCCAGCGCGAACGCGGACCCGGCGAGCAGGGCCAGCGTGATCACCACCACGCTCCCGACGGCCGGCACCAGGCATCCCCAGTCCTCGCAGCCGATGCCCGCCCAGGCCAGGCGTACGGTGGCCCACCACAGCACACCCAAGGCGGCGCACACCGCGGCCGCCCGCCCCATTCGCCCCCACATAGTCCAATAGTGCCGAAGAAAGTCACGAGAGGCGGCCGGCCCGGCGCTCGTCCAGCTCCGCCTCGGCGTCGCGGCCCAGGGCACGCAGGGCGACGGCGCGGTTGGTGTAGAGGTCGGGCTCGGGCTGCAGCTCGATGGCCCGGGTAAGGTCGTCCACCGCCCCCTCCAGGTCCCCGGCCGCGTACCGCAGCACGCCCCGGTTCCCCCAGGCGGCCGCGAGCCCCGGCGCGCGATCGACCGCCGCGTCCAGCGCCTCCCGCGCCTCCCCGAGCCGCCCCGCCGCTGTCTCCAGCTGCCCCAGCACCGCGAGCAGGTGCGGGTTGCCGGGCTCCAGGCCGAGCCCGGCCGCGACGTCGGCCCTGGCCTCCTCGTCCCGCTCCACGGCGGCCAGCAGCCCGGCCCGGTTGATGTACGCGTCCAGGTAGGCGGGGTCGAGCTCGATCACCCGGCCCAGGTCGGCCAGCGCCTCCTCCATCTCCCCCCGCACGGTACGCAGCTCCGCCCGGTTGTAGTACGCCTCGGGCAGCGGCGGCCCGGCCCGGATGGCCCGCTCGAAGTCGGCCAGGGCCTCCTCGTGCCGGCCGAGCTTGAAGAGCAGGTTCCCCCGCTCCAGGTAGTAGTCGGGGAAGGCCGGGTCCAGCGCGATCGCGGCCGTGTAGTCCTCGAGCGCCTCCTTGACGTGCCCGAGCGCGGCCAGGAGCTGCGCCCGGTTGGCCAGCAGCACCATCCTGTGCAGCGGATGCCGCTCCCCCAGCTCGCGCGCCAGCTTGACGGCCGACTCGACCAGCGACAGGGCGGCGCCCAGCCGGCCCTCCCGCAGCTCGACCAGCGCCAGGCCGTTGCGGTCGAAGCCCAGCTTGAACGCCCGTTCCAAGGGGTCGGGCAGCAGGGTGGAGATGGCGATGGCCTCGTTGATCCAGCGCCTGGCCCGGCCCAGGTCGCGGCGGGCGGGGTCGGGGTCGCGGGCGTCGAGCATGGCGGTGCCGTACGCGGCGGCGGCGTGCATGGCCGGGTCCTGGCTGGCCGAGCGCACCCGGTCCCACACCGCCCGGGCGTCATCGGCGCGGCCGAGCCCGCCGAGCGCGGTCGCGGTGCGCTGGGCGAAGCGCCACCAGCGCTCGCCACCCGGCTCGGTCCGTGACATGCCGCGCTCCCCCAGCTCGGCGGCGGCGTGCAGGAAGCCGTCACGGACGCACCGGTCCACCAAGGCCCACAGCTCGTCGGCACCCCGGGCGTCGGGCGAAGGTTCGGGGCCGCCGGAGTACAGGGTGATCGCGAGCGTTCCGGGCGGGATGCGCCGCATCATGACGTCGAGCAGCTCGGTGTCCGTGGGGTCGGCCTCGGCGCCGTTGCACACCGCGATCGCCTGCCCGGGGCGTACCGCGTCGCGGAAGAACTCCGTGAGCCCGTTGGCCAGCCGCAGCGTACGGCGGGGCGCGGGCACGAGGATGCGTTCGTCGTCGGGCAGGCCGGCGTCGATCGTGACCCGCCTGGCCGGCACGAGGTCGGCCAGCTCGGGCGCCGCCGCCCTGATCTCGATGTCATGGGCCGCCACCAGGTCACCGTCCCGTTCCAGAGCCGTCGGCACCAGGTGGCGCAGAAGGGCGGCGGCGACAGTGTAAGGACCGCGCGGCCGGCGATGTCCGTCGATCAACGGTGTCATCAGCCGCGCGGCCCTCACGTGAGCGGGCGGTTCGCCCTGGACTCTGAGGTGGGACCTCGCCTCGGTCACCCCTTGTGAATGACGCTGGAGGTCCCCGCCAGCCGCGCGGTGCCTGGCTTGCGGACAACGATGCGCTTCATGATGTACCTCTCGCGTGGGGGTAATTAACCATTATTAGCGCACCCCACCGTGAATAAATGGGAGGTCACAGGATCAAAAGCGCTGGCCTTTTGATTGATATTTGTAACCTATTGGGAACGAAACCAGCGCGGCAATGCCTTCGCCCTGGTCTGCTCGGCTTCTTCCATCAAGTCACAGAGGCACCGGCCGAGCAAGGTGACCGACTGGCAACAGCCCACCCCCGGCAGGTTCCGCGCCCGCACGATGAGCGTGGCCCGCGAGATCAGCCGCTCCAGGCTGGGCTCCCCGCCGCCTTTGAGCGAACGGGTGTGCCAGGGACATGATGCGGTGTTCACGCAGGCGCTTTTGTCGATGTACGGGGCGGAGCCGCCGTCGAGCCGCAATTGATCCTCGCGCTTGATCCTCAGGTCGGCCAGCGCCTTGGCCGCCCGCGCCGTGATGGCGCGCAGCTCCCGATCGGCGCCGGAGCGCTCCGCTCGCGGGGACGCCGTCCTGGAGGGGAGGGCGAGCAGCATCGCGCCGCCCATCAGGCTCCCGCCGATGACCATGCTCCAGCCCACCTGCTCGTGGAACCAGATCACCGAGATCGCGGCCACCCAGAGGGGCTGCGACGACATCAGGATCCCGCTCGGCACGGCGGGCACGTGCGCCTGCCCGTAGGAGCGGGCCAGGAACCCCAGCGCGCACGACACCACGGCCAGATGCCCGAGGATCAGCCAGTCGGGGCCGCTCGTCGGCACGGAGATCCCGTCCCGCACGGCGACGGCCCCGGTGAGCAGGCCGATGGTGAAGAGCTGGATGACGGTCAGCGTGTACGCGCGGAAGCCCCCGCGCTTGGACAGGTGCGCGAGCAGCAGCGTGTGACCGGAGTAGAGGGCGGCGGCCGCGAGCGTGACCCCGAGCGCCAGCACCGAGATCTCGTGGTCCTCCACCCCGCGCAGCAGCGTGAACATGGTCATGCCGGCCAGCGCGAGCACCACCCCGGCCCAGATCCGCCGCTGCACCTTCACCTTGAACAGGACGAGCGACAGGATGGGCGTGATCACCACGCTGCAGCCGACGGCGAAGCCGGACAGCGAGGACGGCAGGCTGTGCAGCGCGACGGCCTGCCCCGCCTGACCGACCCCGAACATGACCCCGAGAACGACCCCGTTGATCCACGTCTTACGCGGCAGCCCCCGAAGGCAGCCCGGCCGGATGAGCAGGAGCGTGAGCGCGGCGATCAGGTAGCGCTCGGCGAGCAGATCCTCTACTGCTAACCGGTGAATGAGATCCTTCATCAGCGGGAAGGCCGACCCCCAAGCGGCGCTGACGAACAACAGAAGCACAGCTCCCAGGAGGGGTCGGGGAGCGGGCACGACTGCCATGGCCAAAGCATCTCACTACTATTCGCAGCCGGTGATGTACAGAGAGCCAGCCGGTGAGGTTCCTCTACAACTCGGTGTTAAGACCCTCACCCGCAGGTTCGTACATCCATATCCGCGGCAGCGATAAGGGGCCGTTTTCCGGAAAGGCGGTCGCTGCGCCGATGCGGCACGTGACGGAAGGAACACCGGCGGAGAGTCACGCCGGGAGGGCCCGGGAGTGGGCACCGGGGAAGACAGGCGCACGGCCCCGGAGGGGTGGGGTGGGGGCCTGCGTGCGAAGGGATCTCAGAGTTCGATGACCGCCGGAGGGATCAGCCGTTTCTCCCCGTAGACGACGGTCAGGTCACCGACCCGCTGTCTGGAGAGCTCGCGCCATCCCAGGCGCGCGTACAGCGCCAGTGCGGCCCCCTGGTTGAGCGTGGTGTCGCCTCTGACGCGCTCGAAGCCGAGCTCCACCGCGCGCCCTTCCAGGGCGTGCAGCATGGCCGCGCCGAAGCCGCGCCGCTGGTATTCGGGATGGACCCGCAGCCGGCAGACCTCGGCCGTGCACGTGTCGACCGGTTTCAGCCCGCCCATGGCCACCACCCGCGAGGCGACCTCGCCGACCAGGAAGTCGCCGCCGCAGGCCACGTAGATCTCCTGGATGCGCGGGAAGTCGTCGTCGTAGTAGACGCCGTCGCCCGGCATCAGCCCCACCTCGGCGAGGCAGATGCGATGGAGCGCAAGAATGGTGTCGAGATCGGACCAGCGATAGCGTCGGATCTCCAACTTCATGCACCGCCCCCCTTCAGCTGGGCCCTGGGCCTGCGCAACTCGGCCCTGAACTCCTCGAGTTTGGAATGGTTGGCGTCGCGCCGCGCGATCGCCTGTTCGAGCGCCAGGGCCGGACGCATGATGAAGTCGGTCAGATATTCGTCGCCGACCATCCGCAGCGCGTTGATGCCGATGTCCAGCGCGGCGTCGAGCTCGCCCTCGATCAGGCGGCACTGGGCCTGGTCGAGCCGGATCAGCGTCTGGTCGAGGATGTGGTCCTGGTACTGCTCCAGCGCCTGGTCGAGCACCACCTCGGCCTCCAGCGTCTGCCCGAGCTTGGTCAGCACGTCGCCCTGGTAGAAGTAGAGCTGCTTCTCCGTGTAGCCGAAGGCCATGTCCTCCTGGTGTTCCGGACGCATGGCGGAGAAGGCGGTCCTGGCCCTGGCCAGCGCGCGTTTGGCCTGGTCGACGACCTCTTTCTTGCTCTCTGTGCCGGAGAGCATGGCCAGCGCCCTGGCCTCCACGACCGGCGCCATGGTCTGCGCGGGGCAGGGCGTGGCGCCGGCCAGGTCGCGGCTCTTCTTCGCCAGGTTGAGCGCCTCGCGGGCGTCCCCGAAGTAGAGGGGGACGAGTGACTCGCGGGCGATGATCCACGCGCGCAGCGCGCGGTCGCCCGTCTCGTCGGCCGCGGTGCGTCCGGTCCTGAAGAAGGAGCGGGCCAGCCGGTGGTCACCAAGATTGATCATGATCATGCCGCTCAGCCCCGCCAGCTGGGCCGCCATCCGCAGCAGGCGGTCGTGCAGGTCGATGGGCTGGCGGCGGGAGAGCGCCGTGCGTACGGCGCTCATCTCGAGCAGCACGTCGCACAGCAACCGCAGCGGGGCCGTCGTCGTGTATTGACGGCCGAAGCTGAGCGTGGCGTCTTCCCACTGGTCGAGCATCGCGGCCGACACGGTGGCCGACACCAGCGTCTCGTCCATCCGGCGCCTGATGCCCTCGCACGCGCCGAGCACGGGTCCGTCGAGCGTGGTGATCGAACTGGTCTCCGGGTTGAGCAGGTTGAGCATCGTGCGGCGGAGGATGTTCTCGTCCTCCTCGGCGTCCGGCTCGATGTCCATCGGCCTGAGCACCAGCTCACGCTCCGTCGGCACTAACGGCCGCTCGCTGGCCTCGAGGGCGGGCACAGCCTGCAGGCGGTGCCCGCGGCCACAGATGCACGGCCCGTCGTAGCCGAGCTCGTGCGGCTCGACCCGGTAGACGGTGCACAAGTAGTGCATGTATTCGGGCCCCGGGCGCTTGAGCCCGCTCTCGTAGGCGGACAGCAGCGTCTCACCGATGCCGGGCATCGACTTCTCGTCGCGCTCGAACAGGGCTCTGATCTGCTCGACGACGTCTGCCAACGCGATGCCGTACGACAGGCGGTGTGCCTTGATGCGGCTGGTGCCGAACTGCGACGTGCACTGCTCATGGATCTCGTCAGCTATCTGGGCCGAAGTCCGTCCGGCGGCCAGGCCCTTGGCCCTGACCCGCCGGGCTATCTCCGTCTCCCTGTGCTGTCTGCCGGCCATCCCGGCCCCTCTCGCGCGTGTCTCGACCGGTCCACAACTGGTGACTCAGCGTAGCGTCCACGTCGCTGTGCGCCTACCCATGAGTGTGAACCAATGTCGGCAAGATGGAAACGCCCGTGCCCAAGCCTACGGTTAAGGATCGTCCTCCGAGGGACTGTTTCTTACAACCCATGAGGGAGAAGCAACTCCCTGTGATCGCGGACCACCGTTGCGCGCGCTGTTGACATGAGCCATGTTTGGCGCACCAGCCAGATTCCCAGAGAGGGAGGGGACGAACGGTGGGGGACGACAACTTCGAGCATCTGAAGCGTCTCGTGTCAGAGCTCGGCGCTCATGGACTGCTCGCACGAGTGGTCGAGACACAGGGCGGGCGCATGTTCGCACGGGTCATCAACCCGAAGGCGACGAGCCTGTCGGAGAACGTCACCTGTCGGTCCGGGAGCACATCCGACATGCAGGACTGGTGGTACTGCTGGTCCTGGGGCGAGCGGATGCACAAGGCCGATGACCCGGCTGGCGCGGCCACCAAGGTCGCACGCGTGCTGGCCGCCGTGGGGGAGTGACGACGCGGTGACCCGGGTGGAGCGCAGCCACCACGGCTCACCGCACCCACGACGGCGTCAACGGAGCCGGCGGGGCGGCCGGTGCGGAGGGCAGCCCCCATGCGGGAGCCCTGGTAGCCCCGCCGGTTCCGGCCCAGGCGCGGCCCGGTGTGCCGCGCCTGCGTAGAGCCACCCGCCCGGTCCGCCGGGCGGGTGTTCGGGGGATCCCTCCCGGAACCGGCACGGGACATGCTTCCGGGTGCGTGTCCCGTCCCGAGCCGTCCGTCATCGGAGCGTCCGCTCTCTCCCTCCGCGGCCCAGAGAGCAGACGACCCCGTCTTCCCCGGCGTGATGTGACGGCGGGCGGTCCGGCCGGCTGTATTTTTGGATCGAAACGGTCCAAGCAGCCGACCGAACCGCTTCCGGAGGGGGATCCACCCAGTGCTACCGCTGGTGACACAGTCGCCACCACTCGCTTACCCTGGGCTTCTGTCAGACATGGACAAGGTGACCCAGGCAGTGATCGGGTCCTGCCAGAACGACCCCTTCTGCTCCGCGTTCGCCGGGTTGTTCGACAACGCGGCCTGGGCGCCTCTGGTGGCCAGCGCGATCACCATCGTCCTGATCATCATGCTCGCGTTCGTGCTGCGCAATCTCGTGCACCGGGTCATCACGAGAGTGGTCAACCGGGCGGCCACGGGCGGGACGATCACCAGCAGGTTCCGCAAGAACACGGCTCCCGACGGCATCGACGCGCTGCTGCACGAGCGGCGCAAGCAGCGGGCCGAGACCATGGGCTCGGTGCTCAAGCACGTCGCCTCCATCGTCATCCTGGGCACCGCGACGCTGACCGTGCTCGACCGGCTGACGATCCCGATCGCGCCCCTGCTGACCAGCGTCGGCATCCTCGGCGTGGCCATCGGCTTCGGCGCGCAGGAGCTGGTCAAGGACTTCATCGCGGGCATGTTCATGCTGCTCGAGGACCAATACGGCGTGGGCGACGTGATCGACGCCGGCGCCGCGGTCGGCACGGTCGAGGCGGTCACCCTGCGCGTCACCAGGCTGCGCGACGTCGACGGCCGCGTCTGGTACGTCCGCAACGGCACCATCACCAGGGTCGGCAACGAGTCGCAGGGCTGGTCGCGGGCCTACGTCGACGTCCCGGTGGCCTACGACGCCGACCTCACGAAGGTGCGGGCCGTGCTCGGGCACGTGGCCGAGGAGATCTGGGCCGACACCGAGTTCCGCGAGAGCAAGATCGTTGAGCAGCCTCAGGTGTTCGGCGTCGAGCAGCTCTCCGACAGTTCGCTGGTCTTCCGCATCGCCGCCAAGACGCTGCCCTCGGCGCAGGCCGAGGTGTCGAGAGAGCTCAGGATCATGGTCAAGGCCGCGCTCGACACCGCCGGCATCGCCTTGGTCGCCACCGCATAGTCTATGAACGTGAGCGAGACCTCCTTCTACGACGCCGTCGGTGGCGAGGAAACCTTCCGACGCCTCGTGCACCGCTTCTACGAGGGGGTCGCGGAAGACCCGTTGCTGCGCCCCCTCTACCCGGAGCCCGATCTGACGGCCGCCGAGGACCGGCTGCGGGGCTTCCTGATCCAGTACTGGGGCGGGCCCAACACCTACAGCCAGGAGCGCGGCCACCCCAGGCTGCGCATGCGGCACATGCCGTTCGTGATCGGCGAGCCCGAGCGGGACGCGTGGCTGCGGCACATGCGTGACGCGGTCGACTCGCTCGACCTGCCGGAGGAGCACGAGACCAGGCTCTGGGACTATCTGGTCTACGCGGCCCACAGCCTGGTGAACTCCCCTACATAACGGGCATGACACGCCACATGGAAATCCCCTGGTGGCGTGATGCCGTCGTCTATGAGATCTACGTCCGAAGCTTCGCCGACGCCTCAGGAGACGGCGTCGGCGACCTGGCCGGGGTGCGCGAGCGCCTGCCGTACCTGCAGCGGCTGGGCGTCGACGCCATCTGGCTGACACCGTTCTACCCCTCCCCCATGGCCGACGGCGGCTATGACGTGGCGGACTACCGCGGCGTCGATCCGCTGTTCGGCACGCTGGCCGACTTCGAGTCGCTGGTCGCGGAGGCGCACGACCACGGGCTGCGGGTGCTGGTCGACATCGTGCCCAACCACAGCTCGTCCGAGCATCCCTGGTTCCAGGCGGCGCTGCGCGGCGAGCGGCGTGACCGGTACATCTTCCGCGACACCACCAACAACTGGCAGTCCACGTTCGGCGGGTCCGCCTGGACCAGGGTGGCGGACGGGCAGTATTACCTGCACCTGTTCGCTCCCGGGCAGCCCGATTTCAACTGGCGCAATCCCGAGGTGCACGCCGAGTTCCTGGACATCCTGCGGTTCTGGCTGGACCGGGGCGTCGACGGATTCCGCATCGACGTGGCGATGGGGCTCTACAAGGCCGAGGGGCTGCCCGACGTGGGCGACCAGTCGTTCAAGTCCGTCTCGCCGGTGTGGGGGCAGCCCGAGGTGCACGGCGTCTACCGCGACTGGCGCAGGCTGCTGGACAGCTATCCGGGCGAGCGGATGGCCGTGGGCGAGGTGTGGACGGACAGCTCCGAGGACCTCGCCCGCTACGTACGCCCCGACGAGCTGCACCAGAGCTTCAACTTCGCCTGGCTGCAGGCGCCGTGGTCGCCGACGGCGTTCAAGAAGGTCATCGACGACACGCTGGCCGCCGTGCCGTACGCGACGTGGGTGCTGTCCAACCACGACGTCGTACGCCACCGCACCCGCTATGACGCGGCCGACCCCGGCACAGGCCTCGCGCGGGCCAGGGCGGCGCTGCTGACGATGCTGGCCCTGCCCGGCTCCGCCTACCTCTACCAGGGCGAGGAGCTGGGGCTGCCCGAGGTGACCGACCTGCCCGACGAGGCCAGGCAGGATCCCGTCTTCTTCCAGTCGAAGGGAGAGCTGCCCGGACGCGACGGGTGCCGGGTGCCGCTCCCGTGGACGGTGGACACCCCTTCGTACGGGTTCTCGCCCGGCGGGGTCGAGCCGTGGCTGCCGCAGCCCGCGACGTTCGCGGAGCTGAGCGTCGAGAAGCAGGAGGGGGACACCGACTCGACGCTGGAGTTCTACCGCCGGGCCCTGGCCTGCCGCCGTGACCTGGCACAATCAATTCCTTATACCTTGGAGTGGCTGGATTCCCCCGAGGGTGCGCTTTTCTTCACCCGCGGCTCGCTGACCTGCGCGATCAACTGCGGTCTGGGGCCGGTGCATCTGCCCGAGCACGACGCCGTGGTGCTGTCGAGCGGACCGCTCAAGCGGGGCCTGCTGCCGCCCGACACAGCGGTGTGGCTCCGGCGCGACTCATAACCCGCGCGGGCGCTCGCCACGGAAGGGGATGACGGGCAGCGACAGCAGCGCGCACGTCAGGCCCGCCGCGAAGCCCGCCCAGAACCCCGTGTGCTCGATCACCACGCCGGCCAGTGGCGTGGCGGCCAGGGAGACGGTGTTCTGGATGGTGTTGTGGGTGCCGAGCACCCTGCCCGCCCAGGCGGACCCGGCCAGCTCGCCGGCGGCGAGGTAGGCGAGCCCGTTGCCGGCCACGGTCATCACCGCGGCCAGTGCGAGCATGGCCGGCCCCAGCCACGTGCGCGCGAGGGTGCCGGTGACCAGCAGCGCCAGCACGCCCAAGTTCGCGACGGTGATCAGCAGCAGGGGTCGCATGCGCAGGCCGGTCCTGTCGGACCAGCGCCCTACCGCGATGCGTACGACGGCCCCGCCGATGGCCGCCACCCCGAACAGCTGCCCGGCCGTCACGCTGTCCCAGCCGTACAGGCGCACCAGGCAGCTGACTCCGTACGTGCTGACCACGATCTGCGGGACCACGTGCAGGGCGCTGGTCGCGTGCACGCGCCACAAGGCGGGCTGCCGGTACGGCGTGCCCGCCGGCGCGGTGCCGGACCCGGAGAGCTCGTGCGGCGGCTCGGCCAGGAAGAGCGCGGCCAGCACGGCGGCCAGCAGGCTGACGACGGCGCAGACGGTGAGCACGCCGGGCAGGCCGTGCGCCCGCGCGACGGGCGGCAGCAGGAACGCGCCGACGGCCATGCCCAACGTGAAGGAGACCTGGCGCAGGCCCATGGCGATGCCGCGCTCCGGGGGCTGGAACCAGCGCAGCACGATCCGGCCGCCGCCGACCATCGCGGCCGAGCCCGCGGCGCCGGCCACGGCCAGCAGCGCGATCACCGCCCACGTCTGGCCGACGACGGCGACCGCGGCGAACAGCACGGCCGCCAGCCCCACGCCCGTGCCCAGCACCAGCCGCTCGCCGTGGCGGTCGGCCAGCGCGCCCCAGGCGACGAGGGCCACCAGGATGCCGATGGCCGGGGCGTTCGCGATGATGCCCGCCACCGGCAGCGGAACCCCGAAATGTCGTTGTATTTCGGGCATGACGAGGGGCAGGCCGAAGAGACCTAAGGTGACGCTGGCGTGCGCGTTGACACCCAGCGCCAGCATCAGCCAGCGCTTCACGAGAAGCGTTTGAGATAGGCCAGCTCGCCCTCGGTGAGCCTGCGCGGCCCGGCCCGGTCGACGTCATAGGCGGCCAGGACCGACTTCGCGGTGACGTACACCTCGCTGTCGTCGCGGATCTCGTACTGGAGCGCGAACCGCACCGCCCTGATCTCGGTCACCCACGTCTCGACCAGCACCGGGTCGGCACGGAACCCGAGCGGACGACGGTAGTCGATCTCGTGGCGGGTCACCACCAGCCCCTTGAACGGTTCCTCGCCCGCGGTGTACGGGTCGATGTGGAACATGCCGAAGCGGGCGTCCTCGAGGTAGTCGAGGAAACGCACGTTGTTCACGTGGCCCTGGGAGTCGACGTCGGCGAATCGCACCGTCCGTGGGTAGATGTGTCGCTGGGGCTGGGAACGTTCAACCACGTCCGCCACCGTACCCGCCCGGGACGTGTGGCCTTGCGCCAGGCTGACCCTACATTTCTGGATTTTACGAATGTAGTTCGCCCTCCGAAGGGAAAGCCGGCCGGCAGCCACGCTCGTCCGGGTCAGCGGACGACGACAGTTCGGCATAGCCGGAATCATCGCTCCGATACCGTTTTGTCCATGCAAGAAGTGGAAACGCGGATGGACAGGCGGGCCCTCGCCGCCGCAGGCGTGACGGTCGTGCTGTGGGCGTCGGCGTTCGTGTCGATCCGCAGCGCCGGGCAGTTCTACTCTCCTGGCGCCTTGGCTCTTGGGCGGCTGCTGGTCGCGGCGCTGGCTCTCGGTGTGATCCTCGTGGTGCGAGGCGAGGGGTGGCCCGCACGCAAGGCGTGGCCCGGCATCGCGGTGTCAGGGGTGCTGTGGTTCGGCGTCTACATGGTCGCCCTCAACTGGGGCGAGACGGAGGTGGAAGCGGGCACCGCCGCGATGATCATCAACATCGGGCCCCTGCTGATCGCGCTGCTCGCCGGCTGGTTCCTGCACGAGGGATTCCCCCGCAAGCTGCTGATCGGCATGGCCGTCTCGCTCGCCGGCGCGGTCGTCGTCGGGCTCTCCAAGTCCGACGGCGGCGCCTCCTCGATCCTCGGCGTGGCGCTCTGCGTGGTGGCCGCCCTGTCGTGGGCGGTGGCCATCCTGGCGCAGAAGCCCGCGCTGCGGCACGCCTCCGCGCTGCAGGTGACCACCTTCGGCTGCGCGATCGGGGCGATCGCCTGCCTGCCGTTCGCCGGGCAGCTGGTGAGCCAGGTCGCCCAGGCGCCGACGACGGCAACGCTGAACGTCGTCTTCCTCGGCGTCTTCCCCACCGCCCTGGCCTTCACCACCTGGGCCTACGCCCTGTCCAGGACCACGGCGGGCAACATGGGCGCCACCACCTACCTCGTCCCCACCCTGGTGGTGCTGATGTCGTGGGCGCTGCTCAGCGAGATCCCCGGCTGGCTCACCCTCGCCGGAGGGGTCCTCTGCCTGATCGGGGTCGCCATCTCCAGGCGAACGCGCGCATAGCGCGGATCATCCCCGATTCCCAAGGTTCAGCACCCGGACGCGGGCGGCCGCCTCCATGCTCACCATGGCGGACGTAGACGTGGCACAGGTTGCGCGTAGGCTCGGCCACACTCTCCACTGGATCGACACTGACGGGGCGGCACATGGTGCCGCCCCGTCCTTTGCCGTACAAGATGTGGAGGTCCGACTTTCAGCCGGCCCTCAGTCGCGGTACCGCCCGTGCTCGCACGGGCGGCGGCTCAGTCGCGGTGGAGCTTCCGGTACGTGACGCGGTGGGGGCGGGCGGCGTCAGCACCGAGGCGCTCGATCTTGTTCTTCTCGTAGTCGGCGAAGTTGCCCTCGAACCAGAACCAGTTCGACCCTTCCTCCCACGCCAGGATGTGTGTGGCAATGCGGTCGAGGAACCACCGGTCGTGCGAGGTGATCACCGCGCAGCCCGGGAAGTCGAGCAGGGCGTTCTCCAGCGACGACAGCGTTTCCGTGTCGAGGTCGTTGGTCGGCTCGTCGAGCAGCAGCACGTTGCCGCCCTGCTTGAGGGTGAGGGCCAGGTTGAGCCGGTTGCGCTCGCCGCCGGAGAGCACCCCCGCCTTCTTCTGCTGGTCGGGGCCCTTGAACCCGAACGCCGCGATGTACGCCCTCGACGGCATCTCCACGTTTCCGACCTTGATGTGGTCGAGCCCGTCGGAGACGACCTCCCAGACGTTCTTGCTGGGGTCGATGCCGCCGCGGCTCTGGTCCGCGTACGAGATCTTGACGGTCTCACCGATGGTGATGGAGCCGGTGTCGGGCGTCTCGCTCCCGGTGATCATGCGGAAGAGCGTGGTCTTGCCGACGCCGTTGGGGCCGATGACACCGACGATGCCGTTGCGCGGCAGGTCGAACGTCAGGTCCTCCATCAGCAGCCGGTCGCCGAACCCCTTGGTGAGGTTGGCGGACTTGATCACCGTGGTGCCCAGGCGGGGGCCCGGCGGGATCTGGATCTCTTCGAAGTCCAGCTTGCGGAACTTGTCCGCCTCGGCGGCCATCTCCTCGTACCGCTGGAGTCGGGCCTTGCTCTTGGTCTGGCGGGCCTTCGGGTTGGACCGGACCCACTCGAGCTCGTCCTCCAGGCGCTTCTTGCGCTTGGCGTCCTTCTGGCCCTCGATCTTGAGGCGCTGCGCCTTGGCCTCCAGGTAGGTGGAGTAGTTGCCCTCGTACGGGAACGCGCGGCCGCGGTCGAGCTCCAGGATCCAGTTCGCGACGTTGTCCAGGAAGTAGCGGTCGTGGGTGACGGCCAGCACCGTGCCGGCGTACTTCTCCAGGTGCTGCTCCAGCCACTGCACGCTCTCGGCGTCGAGGTGGTTGGTCGGCTCGTCGAGCAGCAGGAGATCGGGGGCCTCGAGGAGCAGCTTGCACAGCGCGACCCGGCGGCGCTCACCACCGGACAGCTTCGTCACGTCGGCGTCGGGCGGCGGGCAGCGCAGCGCGTCCATGGCCTGCTCGAGCTGGCTGTCGAGGTCCCACGCGTTGCGGTGCTCGAGCTGGTCCTGCAGCTTGCCCATCTCTTCCAGCAACTCGTCGCTGTAGTCGGTGGCCATCTGCTCGGCGATCTCGTTGTAGCGCTGGAGCATCGCCATCGTCTCAGCGACGCCCTCCTGCACGTTACCGAGGACGGTCTTCTCGTCGTTGAGCGGCGGCTCCTGCTGGAGCATGCCCACCGTGAAGCCCGGCATGAGTTTGGCCTCGCCGTTGGACGGCTGCTCCAGGCCGGCCATCATCCGGAGCAGCGTCGACTTACCGGTGCCGTTCGGCCCCAGGACACCGATCTTGGCTCCGGGCAGGAACGACAGCGTGACGTCGTCAAGGACAACCTTGTCGCCGTGCGCCTTGCGCACGCGCTGCAGCGTGTAGATGTACTCCGGCATGCCCTCTAGCTTAGGGGCTCCGAACCCAGGCTTCTGCCGCTCCTCCCGGTACACCCCTGCAAGAGCGAGCACAGCCCACCGCCCACCCTGTCCACCGGCCCCCATGGCGGTCGTCAAGACGCGGCCCCTAGTGACTGCAAGGCCCCACCGCCGCATGAACACCCCGCATGAGGAACGCCTCGTAGCACCGCGACATGAGCACCACCGCTGAGCTCCGCCGCCGAGCACCGCTCCATGAGCCCCGCCACCTGAGCACAGCCGCCGAGCACCGCCGCGTGAGCACCGGTCCATGACCGAACGCCAGATGTGCCGGCGGCGGGAAAGCGGCCTTTGCCCAGCACGACGCGTGCGAGAGGGGACATGGGCAGGCCGTCGGCATCCCACCGTCGGACATGGAGACGGAGCCGACATCCCGAGGTCAGACACCGGCACGGAGCCGACATCCCGAGGTCAGGCACCCGCACGGAGCCGACATCCCGCCGTCGGGCGTCCCTGGCCGGCCGAGCCAGGAAGTGGGCGTGCCAGGGGACGGGTCAAGGGGTGGGGTCGTTGGGGAGGGGGCTTGGGGGCGGTGTTTGGACGACCGGGATGCAGACGCGATCCCGGCCCAGCTCCTTCGCCCGGTACAGCGCCAGGTCGGCGGCGGCCAGCAGGTCGATCAGGTCGTCTCCGTGAACGCTCATCAGAGCCACCCCGGCCGAGATGGTCACCCTGATGAGGGTGTCGTCGACGGGGATCGCCATGTGGCCGATGCGGGCGCGGAGGCGTTCGGCGACCTGGCGGGCCTCGCGGCCGTCGGCGCCGGGCAGCAGGACCACGAACTCCTCGCCTCCGAACCTGCCCACCACGTCATAGTCCCGTAGCTGGGTGCGCAACGTGGACGCCACACCCACCAGCACCTGATCCCCGACCAGATGGCCATGAGCGTCGTTGACCCGTTTGAAGTGGTCGATGTCGATGATCAGGACCGCCAGGGTGCCGCCTGTCCTGCGGGCCCGGACGATCTCGGTGTCGGCCTCGCGCTGCCAGGCGGCGGCGTTCAGCAGGCCCGTCTTGGCATCGGTGCGGGCGGCGGCCTGGAGCTGGGCATGGAGCAGGCTGCGCTGCAGCAGCACCACCGGCGGCAAGGCCAGGATCAGCAGGGACAGGTTGAGGCCGCAGCAGATCGAGACCGTGACGCCCAGGCAGAGCTCGACGATGTCCAGCATCATGCTCTCGCGGTTCCACAGCACCTCCCGCCACGCGATGTCGGGGTCGGCGGTGTGGGCGGCGATCGCGATGAGGGCGATGTTGAGTAGGGAGAACAGCACCGCCGCCGCCACCGCGTACAGGATCGGCGGGCCGCTGCCCTGCGACAGCACCCACGGGTCATTGACGACCCGGTGGAACGCGACGGAGGCCGTACACCCGGCGAGCCCGATGGCCGCCGAGGTGAACACCCGGCGGTAGAGCACGGTTGCCCGCACCCGCACCTGGAGCAGTACCTGCAGCACGATCGGCGCGAAAATGGCGTAGAGCGGCGGCAGAAGCAGCGCCACCGGGAGCCACCACGCCGACAACAGGTCCCGCGAGACCCCGGCGGGCATGCCCAGCCTCCGGGTGGCCTCGATGCAGACCGCGCCGCACGCCATGAGAGCGCCGAACGTGAGCATGTCACGCCACTGGAAGACGGTGGTCACGGCGCAGACCATGATCGCTGCCAGATCGAGAGCGACAATCGCGCACAGGTAGACCACGAGAGGGCGACGTTGCCCCAGCAGCGGCCAGCGGCCCGCCAGGGTTGACACACCGTCGCCAGACCTGATCGAGGCGTGACTGGTCGCGGCCATCTCGTCTCCTCTCTGACTAACGATGTGTAACACAATAATTGCGGAGTGTGCGATGTGCGATGGGAACGGATACGTTGGCAGTGACTACACACACCTGCTCATGCCGAGGGCAGGCCGTGTTGGACAGCCGTGCTGGAAAGGAGCAACCATGGTGCGGGGCGTGATCTGGACCTGAACAGATGCTCTGGCCATCTGCCGTGAGTAACAACACCATCGGTCGGCCCTCGGGGTCAGTCAACGGGAACCACGGCCGGTGCCCCCCTCCTCCCCCCTCCATCCAACCCATCTCCGCTTTTCTGCATCCCTGCAGCGCTTCTCTTTTTCGCGCCCCCCTCCAGGTCGTTCTGCGCCGCTGCGACACCCTGCGCCGGTGGTGAGGGGGCACCGGATGGGCGGTCGATGCCCCCTGCACGTGACGACGTGCGCTACGCCGCTAGGCGTTCCGCCAGCGCCAGTGCGCCGGCGTCACCCTCTCCGTCGCCATCCATCTCGGGCGTCGTCTCATCAGCCTCGGCGCCCAGGATGCGGACTGTGCCATCGCCCACTCCCAGGATGTGCAGAGTCCCGTTCTCCTCCGCTGCGGAGCGCTCCTCTTCCTCCCGGGAACGTGCCGAGCTGCCCTCTTCGTTCAGCGAACGCAGGGTGCCGGCCTCCTCGTTGAGGGCACGTACGGTGCTCCCCGCTGCGCCCGGCGACGGCGGGGTGTCGTCGCCCGCGGTCAGAGTGGGTGCCGCGTCGTGGGCCGTCCCCAGGGAACTGCCGGTCTCCAGGGCGTGGAACGGGTTGGCCTCCGTAGCGGATCGTGAGCGCGGGAAGCTGCGGGTGCTGCCCATGGCCCAGTCGCGGGTCTCCTCGTCCAGGCGATCGCGCATCTCCTTGCTCATCGACGTGACCCCCGAACGGTCCGGCTTGGCGAAGACGCCAGTGCCCCAGCGCAGGTCGTGCCCCACGGCGCTGGCCTCTATCTCGGGCACGAAACGGCGATCACCCTCCGGGCCGAACTCGCGGATGCGCAGCTTGCCCGAGACCACCACAGGGTGTCCCGCCCGGATGGAGGCGGCGACGTTGTCTCCCAACGCGCGCCAGCAGCGGACCGTGAAGCACACCCGCTCGCCGTCCGTCCACTGGCCCGTCTTCTTGTCGAAGTAGCGGTGGGAGGAGAACACCTTCAGCGAGGTGACCCTGCTGCCGTCCTCGAAGCTGTACTGCCTCGGCTCTGCTGCGACGTTGCCGGTGAGCGTGATGTAGATGTCGTTCATCCCGTGCCTCCCATGCGGCGGGCCGGCTGCCCGCGATCTGGGAAAAGGGTGCCGGGGGAAGGACTGCCCCCGGGCTCTGGAACGCGGTTCTGTGGATGGAGGCGTCGTGGTTCACCGGAGGCTGTGGATGGAGGCGTCGTGGTTCACCGGAGGCTGTGGATGGAGGCGTCGTGGCCACCGGGGCTGTGGATGGAGACATCCGCTGTGCGCGAGGGTGACGGCGGTCGCAGCACCCACAGCCGGGGGGCATCAGGCCGACAGGTCTCTCATGGCCGTGTAGAAGGCGTGGTGGCGGGCCAGTTCGCGCTCCACCGGCTCGACGACCATCGTCGCCGACACGGCGGCCACCCGCCGCCTCATCTCGCGCTCGAGCCGCTCACGCTCCCGGGAGGCCCCCAGCTCGACGAAGTTGCGGGACGCGATCCCCGACAAGGCTCCGAGCCCCAGCACCGAGGCCATCATGAGCCCCACCCACGGCAGCGTCGCGCTGTCGCCCAGCAGTTCCAGCGCCGGAGGCAACTGGCCGGGCATCAGCAGGCCGACCCCGAGCCAGGCCAGTCCGGCCACGAACGCCACCACCAGGACGTACTGCCACACCTTCAGCACCCGCCACCACGCGGGCACCCGGTCGAGCTGCGGCGCCACCTCCGCGAGGTCCTCGGACAGGGCCTGCGGGAGCTGGCCCGCGCGGGACCTGGCCGCCTGGTGCACGGCGGTCCGCCACACGGGGTGCATCCCCACGGACAGCCCGTCGGCGAGTGCCTGCACCGCGTTGGCGACCTCGGCCGACTGCGCGGTCACCGAGCCGGTCGTGATGCCGCGGATCTCCTCCCCCACGTCCTGCAGCCGCAGGGTCTTCAGCGGGTCCGAGCGGAACTTCGAGAACCACCGCGGGTACGGCCAGCCGACCCACTGGCTCGACCGCTCCGCGTAGACGTTCTCCATGGCCTCGCCCACGGCCGGCACGCCCACCGCGTCGCACAGCGCGTCCGTCAGCCCCATGCGGCGGGCCTCGTCCACCGTGGACGGCGCCGACAGGGCCTCGCCCAGCGGCATCGCCTTGCTGAGACGCTGCTCAAGCCGGTGCAGGTCGGCCTCGAGCTTCTGGATGGCGGCACGCCGGCGGGCGACCGCCGTCGCGATGACGCTCCTGAGACTCTCGATGCCCCGGCCCGTGACCGCGGAGGTGGGTACGACGCTGGGATGCTCGACGCCCTCGCGGCGCAGCAGGTCGTTGAGATCGATGACCAGCTCGGCCAGCTCTTCCTTGGTGAGCTTGTCGGCCTGGTTGAGCGCGAACACGGTCACCGCCTCGTGCCCCGCCAGCTCCGTCACGTAGCGGCGGTGCGTGGACGCGTCGGCGTACTTCTGCGGGTCCAGCACCCACACCACCAGGTCCGCCAGGCCGATGAGCCGGTCGGCCTCGGTGTCGGTGAGCGCCCTGATCGAGTCGTGGTCGGGCAGGTCGAGCAGGATCAGCCCGTGAAGCTGGCTGTCGCCCTTGTCCAGCGCGCTGGCCCGGGAGAAGCGGTGCCGCCACTGGATCTGCAGCCAGTCGAGCAGCGGCCCCGCGCCCTCCAGCCCCCACACGCAGGCATGCGTGCGGGCGGTGGTCGGCCGGCGTACGCCGGTGGGCGACAGCTCGAGCCCCGAGATGGCGTTGAACAGCGACGACTTGCCACTGCCCGTGCCGCCAGCCAGGGCGACCACGGTGTGCTCGGACGAGAGCTTGAGCCGTTCGCCCGCCTGCTGCAGCAGCGCGTTGGCCTCGTTGAGCAGCTTCCTGTCCAGCCGCCCGGGGCCGTGCTCGACCACCTTGGTGAGCGCGGTCAGCCGTGAAGCCGGGCCTGGCCTGGTGGTCATGGTCGTCATCGGACGACCTCGAGGTTGTACGTCGCCTGGTAGAGGCGGGTCGCCGCAGACTCGTCGGGAATGCCCGCGGAGTCGAGGGCTTGCACGTAACGCATGGACTCCTCGTCGAACAGCATGCCGATCCTGGCGCGCAGATCGCTGAGCGCCTTGGCGCCGATGCCCCGCAGCGACTCCGCGCCGAGCAGGGCGTTGACCAGCCGGTGCGGCACCCCTTCGCCGTTGCTCCCGCTGAACATCGCCACGGTGAAGATCAACGCGAGCGCGTCGGGGTCGAACGACACCAGCTTCGACACCGACCGCTTGGCCACGCCGTCGGTGCGCACCAACTCGCTCAGGTGCTCCTGCCACGACGCGATGGCACGGCCGGTGTGACGTACGAGATTGTCGGACGGCCTGTCGAGGCCCTCACTGAGCTTGGCGCCCAGCTCGGAGCGGTGCCGCCAGCGCGCGGCCACCTCCTCGGAGGCGCGGTTGGCCGCGGCGACGATCACCGATTCGAGCCCGGCGCGGATCGCCGCCTTGAACGCCAGCACCCGCTCCGGGGCCTGCTTGGCCGCCCGGCCGCGCTTGCGCAGCTGCAGCGAGCGCATGAGGTCGCCGGAGCCGGCGAAGTCCTGCCAGCGGGCCAGCACCTCGCCGTGCAGCAGCGAGCCGTTCTTCGACGCCTTGTCGATCTCGCTGAGCGCGCTGCGGAAGGCCGCCTCCACGTCGCTGCGCAGCTCCGTCCTGAACGCGACCTCGCCCTCAAGGTGCCTGGCCAGCGCGGGTACGCGGGTGCGGAAGCTGTTGAGGACACCGTTGAGCGTCTCGCGCACCGCCTGGTCCCTGCGCGCCTCGTCCACCGACAGCTCGGCCAGCCAGAGTCGCAGATCGGTGACCTCGCTGTCGGGCAGCTTGCCGTCGGTGACCTTCGACTCGTTGATGACGAACCTGTCGATCTCGCCCAGGCCGTACTCGGTGAGCATCCGGACGAAATGCTTCAGAACCACATCAGAGGACCTGGGCTGCATCCGCGACAGCACGATCGCGAGCCGGGCGCCGCGCTCCTTCGCCAGCTTCAGCAGGTTCCAGGCGGGGGCGTCGGCGTAGCGGGCCGCCGTGGTCACGAAGATCCACAGGTCGGCGGCGTCGAGCATGCGGTGGGCGATCTCGTGGTGCTCCTCGACGACCGAGTCGATGTCCGGGGTGTCGAGCAGCGCGACGCCCTGCGGCAGCTTCTCGGTCGCGACGACGACCACACTGCCCATTCCGGCCTCGGGGGAGAGCTGGTCGAGACGCTGGAGGCCGCCGAGCAGCTCTCCCTCCGCGAACCACTGCCGGTCCTCCGGGTGGCAGACCAGCACGGGGACGCCGGTGGTGGGGCGGCGTACGCCGGTGCGTGAGACGTTCTTCTCGGCCAGCGTGTTGACCAGGGTGGACTTGCCTGCGCCGGTGGAGCCCGCGATCACGATGAGGGCGGGGGCGGTGCTGGTCCTGACCCGGGGCAGCACGTAGTCCTCTAGCTGGGCCAGGAGTTCGGCTCGCGCCTGCCTGGCCTCTTTGACGCCGGGCAGGTCCAGGCCGAAGCGCAGCTCCGCGACGGTCTCTCTGAGCGTGTCGAGCGCCGCCATCAGCGCCTCGACGGCCTCCGGCGGCAGCTCCTCCCGGCGCTGCTTCCCTGGCTGAGGCTCGGCTTGCGCTTGCTCGTCGTCCGCCGCTGCGGCTTGACCCTTCTCGTCGTCCGCGGCGGCAGTTTGGGGCTGGTCGTCGGCCGTTCCCGTCGCTTGGGGCTGGTCGTCGGCCGCTGCCGTGGCTTGGGGCTGGTCGTCTGTGGACGGCTCCTCGGCGGGCTGCTCTTCGGTGCTCGGCTCCTCCGCCTCGTCCCGCGCACCGGGCTCGTCCAGTACGTCCCCAGTAGGTGGCACATAGTGTGCGGCGGCAGGCGCCTTGCGGGCTCCGGGGCCGCCGAGGGCGGCGGGCTTCATGAAGAGGGAGGGCGGCTCGAACTCGGGCACCTCCGCGAGATCGCCGGACCCTGCGGAGCCGCCTCCAGCTACGGGCTCCTCGGACACGGCGTCGTCGGCCAGAGCCGTGGGCTCCTCGGACGCCGCGTCACCGGCCAGAGCCGTGGGCTCCTCGGACACGGCGTCATCGGCGATGGGCTCATGCGTGGGCTGGTCCGCCGTATCGGCGGACGCAGGCGGATCCGGCGCCACGGCCGGCTCGAGGTCGGTCGGCTCGGAAGCCGCCAGCTCGGGGCCGGTCCACTCAGAAGCGGCCGGCTCGGAGTCGGCCGCGTCAGAGTCCGTCGCCTCCAAGACCGTCACCACGGAATCGGCCGCGTCAGAGCTCGCCGGCTCGGAGTCGGCCGCGTCAGAGTCCGTCGCCTCCGAGCCCGTCGCCTCCGCGTCCGTCACGTCGGAGTCGGCCGGCTCGAAGTCCGTCGCCTTCGAGTCCATCGTCTCGGAATCGGCCGCGTCGGACTCCGGCACCTCGAAGTCCGTCACCTCGAAGTCCGTCGCCTGGGAGTCCGTCGCCTGGGAGTCGGTCGGCTCGGCAGGCTCGGCGGAAGCCCGTGGTTCCTCCGCAGTGGCAGCAACGCCCTCCGGAGCCTCGGTGTCCGACGAGGCCGGAGGCTGCTTGGCGGCGCGCCCGCCGCCCGCGGCCTTCCGTGCGCCTTTCGTGCCGAACGCGTCGAAGCCGTCGTCGTCCGGGGCATCGGCCACGTCCTCGTCACGCACCGCCTGGAAGCTCAACGTCTGCTCCCCCGGCGCCTCCTGCCGCCCGTCATCCATGGCCGTGTTCACGGCAAGCGCTCCGCTCGAACCATCTCGACCTCCTGGCCGACCCTCACGACGTCGCCGACGATGACGATCGCCGGCGGCCGGATCCCAGCCGCGGACACGCGGTCGGCCACGGTGGAAAGCGAAGCGATGACCGCCCGCTGGGTCGGAAGGGTACCGTCCTGTACCACCATTGCGGGAGTCTCCGGGGAACGTCCGTCTCGAAGGAGCGCCTCGACCACCTTCGGCAGCCGTTCGACGGCCATCAGCAGCACCAGAGTGCCCTGGGAGCGGGCCAGCGCGGGCCAGTCGACGGTGGACCTGGGGTCGTCCGGCGGCACGTGCACGGAGATCACGTGGAACTCCTGGCTGACCCCCCGGTGCGTCACGGGGACGCCGGCGGAGGCGGGCACCGCGACGGCGCTCGTGATGCCGGGAACCACCAGCACGGGAATGCCGGAGCGGGCGCAAGCGATCATCTCCTCGCCGCCGCGCCCGAACACGAACGGGTCGCCGCCCTTGAGCCGGACCACGAACTTGCCCTGCCGGGCACGGTCGATGAGCAGCTCGTTGATGGTCTCCTGGGAGAGCGACCGGCCGTAGGGGACCTTGGCGGCGTCGATCAGCTCGACGTCGGGGGCCAGCTCGTCGAGGAGCGCCCGGGGCGCGAGCCGGTCGGCGACCACCACGTCGGCCTGCGCGAGCAGCTGCCGCCCGCGCACCGTGATCAGGCCGGGGTCGCCGGGACCGCCGCCGACGAGGGCCACGCCGACCGGCTTGGTGCGGTTTCGCCGGGCGTCGACCGTGCCGTCGCGCAGCGCGCCCACGACCGCGTCCCTGATGCCGGCGGCCCTGCGCGGGTCGCCGCCCGCGGTGACCGCCACGCTGATCTCGTCGACCCGCCCGGTGGCGGGCGTCCAGGCGGCGGAGGCGTCCTTGTCGTCGGCCCGTACGCACCACACGCGCTTGGCCTCCGCCTCGGCGGCGACCGCGGTGTTGACGGACCTGTCGTCGGTGCAGGCCTGCACGAGCCAGGCCCCGTCGCAGTCGCCGACCTCGTAGGGCCGGGCGTGCCAGGTGACCCTGCCGGTGGCGATCAGGTCGTCGAGCGCCGGCGTCACGCTCGGCGACACGACCGTGACCTCCGCACCGGCCTCTAGCAGCGCGGGCACCCGCCGCTGCGCGACACGCCCGCCGCCCACGACGAGGACCCGGCGGCCGGAAAGCCGCAGGCCGAGGAGGTAGGGACCCATGGGGGGAATCTCCCGTTCGCGAAGGTTTGTGTTAGGACGTAAACCTACCGGCTCTGACTACGTCGTTTGCTGCGCACGGGTTAACGACCGTCGAGAAGGGGCTGCCGTGGATCCCAGCGTGGCCCGCCCTGCTCGTCCTTACGGCGTCTGGCCATCGCTGACAGTGCCTCAAGGATAACCCGGTTGCCGAGGTACGCGGTGATGTCCGCGTGGTCGTAGGGCGGCGCCACCTCGACCACTTCCATGCCGGCCACGGGCAGTTCGTAGCAGATCCGGCGGACGGAGTCGAGCAGCTGCCTGGCGGTCAGTCCCCCGGGCTCGGGCGTCCCGGTGCCGGGCGCGTGACCGGGGTCGCAGACGTCGATGTCCACGGACAGGAAGACCTGGTCGCACTCGTCGAGCGCGATCGCGAACGACTCCGTCAGGCACTCCTCCAGCCCGCGGGCCACGATCTCCGTCATTTCGTACGAACGCATGCTCTGCCGAGCCATCCAGCTCAGCGTCTCCGGCTCCGGCCAGTAGCCGCGCAGCCCGATCTGCAGGAACCTGTCGCCACGGATGGCGCCGGACTCGATGAGCCGCCGCATCGGCTGCCCATGTCCGTAGAGATGGCCGAACTCGATGTTCCCCGTGTCGGCGTGCGCGTCGAAGTGGATCATCGAGGTACGGCCGGGAGCGTGGGCCCTGGCGGTGCCCCGCGCGTCGGGCAGCGCGACCGTGTGGTCGCCCCCGAGCACCAGCGGGATCGCCCCCGAAGCGGCCACGCGGTGCACGGCCTCCTCGATCGCGGCCAGCGAGCCCTCGACGTCGCCCGAATAGCACTCGACGTCACCCGCGTCGAGCACCCGCAGGTCGCGCAGGGCGTCCACGCGCAGCGCCAGGCTGGGCCTGGAGCCGTCGTGCGGCAGGTAGCAGGCCTGGCGCAGCGCCATCGGGCCGAACCTGGCGCCGGGGCGGTTGCTGGTGCCGCCGTCGAAGGGGGCGCCCAGGATCACCACGTCCGCGTCCTCGTACGAGGACGGGTCGCCGAGATCGCAACGGTCCACGCCGAGGAACGTGATGTCGGGGCCGTACATGGGGCCGTAACGGGACAATGGTCAACTCCTCACACGGGCTTCTCGGTCACTCCCGCGGAGTCGAACGTGGCCACGTCGTGCATGACCCGTACGGCCGCGCAGACGACCGGGTGCGCGAGCAGGCCGCCGGAGCCCTCGCCCAGCCGCAGCTCGAGGTCCACCAGCGGGCGCAGCCCGAGGTGGTCGAGGGCGACGGCGTGGCCGGGTTCGGCCGAGCGGTGGCCGGCCACGCAGTGGTCGAGCGCGGCGGGGTCGAGCGCGGCGGCCACGAGGGCGGCGGCGCCGGCGATGACGCCGTCGAGGATCACCGGCACGCGGGCCGCCGCGCCGCCCAGGATGAAGCCGGCGATGGCCGCGTGCTCGAACCCGCCGACCGCGGCCAGCGCCCGCAGCGCCTCGCTGGGCGAGATCAGGGCGCCGGACAGGCCGTTCGTGCGCAGGGCGTCGCGGACGACGTCCACCTTGTGCTGGTACATCTCGTCGTCGATCCCGGTGCCCCTGCCGGTCACCTCGGCCGGGTCCCGGCCGGCGAACACGGCGATCAGGGCGGCTGAGGCCGTGGTGTTGGCGATGCCCATGTCGCCGGTGATCAGGCAGCGGGCGCCGTCCGCCACCAGGTCGCGGGCCACGCCGATGCCGGTCTCCAGAGCCCTGACCGCCTGGTCGACGCTCATCGCCGGGCCCTTGGACATGTCGTCGGTGCCGTACCCGATCTTGCGCTTGACCAGGCCAGGACCGTCGGGCAGGTCGGCGGCGACGCCCACGTCCACCACCGTGACCGACGCGCCGGCCTGGGCGGCGAAGGCGTTGGCGACCGCGCCGCCGGCCAGGAAGTTGGCCACCATCTGCACCGTGACCTCCTGCGGCCACGGGGTGACGCCGCGGGCGTGCACGCCGTGGTCGGCGGTGAAGATGGCCAGTGCGGCGGGCTCGGGCATGGGAGGCGGAGTCACGCCGGCCGCCCCGGCGAGGCGTACCGCGATCTCCTCCAGCTGGCCCAGCGAACCGCGGGGCTTGGTGAGGCGGTCCTGGTACGCCCGAGCCTCGGCCATGGCGCGAGGATCGGCGGGGCGGATCGCGGCGAGCGTCTCAGCGAGCACGGCAAACCTCCACTTACGGGACGAGTTGGAGCGCTTCCTCGTATCGGTCGATCACGACGTCGGCCAGGGTCTCGCAGTCGCCGATCACCTCGGCGCAGCGGATGTCGAGATCGGGGTGTCCGGCGCCGTACGCCAGCGCCTGGGCCCACACGCGCTCGAGCATGCCGCCCGCGAACAGCAGGTACGGCACCACGATCACGCGCTTGGCCCCCAGGCGGCGGCAGCGCTCGAGCCCGCCGGGCACCCCCGGCGGGGTGACCGACACGAAAGCGGTCTCGACCGTCATGAAGTCGTAGGCGTGCGTCTCCCAGAACAGCCGGGAGACCCGGTGGATCTCGGCGTTGGCGACCGCGTCGGTCGAACCCTCGCCGACCAGCACGATGGCCGTCTCGCCCGGCTCGACCTGCGCGAGGGGATCGTCGGCCGGGGGCGTGTCGACCGCGCGGAGCCGGGGCCGGGCGCCCACGAGCTCGAGCGAGCGGGGCTTGGAGATCTCGATGGCCGCCTCGTTCAGCCGCTCGGCCAGCAGCGACAGCACACGGGGGTCCGGGCCGAGGGGGCGGCCGTAGTCGTACATCAGGGTCGGGTGCCGCTTCTGCTCCAGCTCCATCGCGGCGGGGAACTCCTCGCCCATCCTGCTGAGGCTCAGGGGGAGCGCGACGAGCCGGTGGTGTCCCTTGGCCACCAGGGAGGCGACGGAGTCGCTCAGCCGGGGAGAGGCACGTTCCAGGTAGCCGCCGGAGACGTCGGCGCCCGACTGGTCGAGCCGGCAGCGGAGCCGGTGTACGAACCTGCCGAACTCCGCGGCGTAGGCGTCATCCTGTGAGCCCTGCCCGATCAGCAGGAGCGGCGGCTTCATCGTGAGGGAATCTCCGGTCCGGTAGACAAAGACACGCGAGGATAACCGATGCGCCCCGGTAGGGGACAGGTCACGTTGTGTGCGCGGGTGTCGCGTGCACCACGAATACCGGGTCAGATGCGGTCAGACGGTGCGAGCCGTCGGGGTCCAGCGTCAGCTTGGAGGCCAGGATCTGGGTGCCCTCGCCGCGGTAGCCGTGCTCGCGCAGCCGGTCGAGCACGGCCGAGACCTGCTCGACCTTCCTGAACGCGCACACCAGCGTACGCGGGCCGCGCGCGGCGCAGGCGAGCACGACGTCGATGCCTCCGCCGCCCACGAAGACGGCGTCGGGGTCGGGCAGCGGCTCCAGCGCGGGCGGCGCCTGGCCCCTGGTCAGAGCCACTTTGACGCCGTGCTCGAGCACGTTGGCGCGGAGCCTGGCGCACGACTCCTCGTCGCGCTCGACGGCCATGACGGCCGCTCCCATCCTGGCGCACTCGACGGCGATCTCGCCCGCGCCCGCGCCCACGTCCCAGACCAGGTCGCCGAGGCGCGGACCCAGCTTGGCCAGGATGAACGCGCGCACCTCCGCCGGAAGCGCGCTCTCGAACGGCAGCGCCCACTCGGCCGGGCCCGGTTGCGCGCCCGCCACCCAGCCCGGCTCCTTGGACCGGTGCAGCGGGTCGATGACGAGGACCACGTCGGGGTCCTTCCACGGCCTGGTCGTCGCCTCCCCCATGCGGCTGTGCGTGACGCGCTCGTCGGGGCCGCCGAGGTCCTCGCAGACGATCAGCGCGCGCGGCGTGGTCGGCGCCAGCTCCCTGGCGATCTCCCCCGGGCCGACGCCCGGCGCGACCAGCAGCGCGACCTTGGGGTGGGCGCGGCAGGCGTTCACCACCCGGTCGAGCCGGCTCGGGCCAGACGGGGCGACGACCAGCGCGTCCTCCCAGCTCAGGCCGGCGCACGCGAAGGCGCGGGTGACGAGCGAGATCGCCGGCAGCACCTCCGGCTTGAGGCCGTGCGCCCGCAGTCTGCGGACCACGCCGAAGAATCCGGGATCGCCCTCCGCGACGACCACCACGGGGCCCTCGCCGTGCTCGAGGTGGTCGTCGAGGACCTCCAGCAGCGCGTCGTCGGCCACGGTCGGCGCGGTCAGCTTGAGCTGCCCGAGAACGGCGTCGGGGCCCACGACGAGCCGTGCCTCCTGCAGCTTGGCCACCGCCCTGGCCGAGAACTCGTGTCCGTCCCAGCCGACCACCGTGATCATTGCGCCTCACCGTCCTCACCACAAGGGTGACGGGTGCGGAGGGGTTTCACAAAGGGTGCGAGGGTCAGTCCGGTGTCCCCTCAGGCCAGGTCGGACGGGATGAGGCTGTAAACGATCATGTCCTCGCCGCCCAGCGAGGAACGGGCCACGCCCTCGCGGACGAAGCCCGCCTTCTCCGCCACCCGCTGGGAGGCCGTGTTCGTCACGGCCGCGCGGAGCTGGAGCCGGCGGAAGCCGTGCCGCTCGAACAGCCAGCGCGCGATCGCCACCACGGCCTCGCCCGCGTACCCCCTGCCACGGGCCCACGGCGCGGTCATGTAGCCGACCTCGGCCGTCCCGCTCGTCCAGTCGAGGTCCCTGACATCCACGTTCGCGGCGAAACGGCCGGTCTCCAGCTCTTCGACCGTCCAGCCGATCCCCGCGCCTCTCATCCGCATCCGTTCGGAGATGTCGATGAACGCCCGCGCGTGCTCCTGCGTGTAGCCGCGCGGCACGCCCGTGTTGGCCTGGGTGACGGGGTCTGCGGCGGTGGCGGCCAGGTCGGGCACGTCGTCGGCGGACGGCGGTCGCAACCGCAGCCTCTGGGTACGCAGCTCCGTCCTGGGCAGCGCGGCGGAGGGCAGGCCGCCGTCGTCGCGCAGCAGGCCGAAGATGACCAGGTCGTGCGCCCCGTCGCCCTCCAGCACCGCGGCGCGCAGCACGCCCTCCCAGGTGAAGCCGGCTTTGAGCGCCACGCGGAGCGAGGCGACGTTGTCGAGGTTGGCGGTCAGGTCGATCCTGCGCAGCCCGACGGTCTCGAACGCCCACTTCGCCAGCCCTCGCACGGCCTCGGTGGCGAAGCCGCGGCCTCGGTAGAGGGGGTGCACGCCGTAGCCGACCTCGGTCGTGCCCGTGGCCCACGAGGTCTTGAACAGGCTGATCGCCCCCACGACGATGCCCTCGGCGTCGACCATGGCCAGGTGCAGGCCCTGCCCCGAGCGGCGCAGCTCGTGCACGCCGCTCGACAGCCATGGGGTGACGCCGGAGGTCTTCACGGGAGCGCCGGGCGGGAGGAACCGGGCGCCGGACCGCACGATGGAGCGGATCCTGGCGGCGTCTTGGAGGCCGAACGGCCGGAGCGTCAACCGTTCTGTGGCGATGCTCACATCAGCGTCGAACACGCTCGGCAGCGTACACATTCGCGATGTTTGCCCATGAAAGCGGGGGTAGGGGCGCAATTGAGAGGAGTGAGGGGACTATGGAGCAACGTCGGAGCGACAAGCACGGTCCGCGCCTGGACGAGGAGCAGAAGCACGAGACCGAGGGCATGGTTCGCGGCGGCGGCACCACCCACGCCGAGGAATGGAAGGAGCCCGAGGCCATGCCTGCGCCCGGTGAGGAGCCCCAGCGGTCGTACCCGCCGGGGCACGAGCCCGGAACCCCGTCAGGCATCACGCAGCAGGGCGTCGACATGCGCAGTGACCTGGCCAAATGGCTCAGCGACGCGCAGTGGCCCGCGTCCAAGGACGATCTGGTGCAGCACGCGGAGAGCGCCGGCGCACCGGACCAGGTGATGGACATGGCGCGAGCCCTCCCCGACCGCCGGTACGCGAACGTGGCCGACGTGGCCAAGGCCCTCGGTCTCGGCATCGAGCAGCGGAGGTGGTGAGCGGTGCGGCTCGACTTCATCCGCCCGCTGTACGAGCGGCGCGGCCCGTACGCGTCCGTCTACTTCGGCGCGTACACGGGGACGGAGCGGGAGGCCCACTGGCGCGGCGTGCGTGACCAGCTCGAGGACGAGGCCGACAAGGCCACTCTGGAGGCGCTGGAGGAGGAGTCCCAGCGGCCCGCCCCCGGGCGGGCGATGTTCGGCACGCACGGCGACGTGGTGCTGTCCGAGGCGCTCCCCCGGGCGCCGTACGACATGGGCAGCTGGTCGCCGCTGCCGCACGTCACGCCCATGCTCATGATGCGCGGCGAGAACGTCCCGCACCTGCGGGTCATCGTGGACCACGCCGGGGCCGAGCTGACCGTGTTCGGCGGCGGGTCGCCGCGCAGGGCCGTCGTGGAGGCGGCTGACTGGCCGCTGCAGAAGACCGCGCAGGGCGGATGGTCGCAGAAGCGGTACGAGCGCGCGGTGGACGAAACCTGGGAGAAGAACGCCGTGGCCGTCGCCCATGAGGTCGACGAGCAGGTCCGCCGCATCGGCGCGGAGATCGTCCTGGTCGCGGGCGAGCCGAAGTCCCGCTCCTACCTGCTGCACCACCTCGGCACCAAGTCCGCCGACCGGGTCGTGATGGTCGAGCACGGCAGCCGGGCCGACCACGGGCAGTTCGAGGAGGACGTGGAGCGGGCGCTCGACCAGTGGCTCGACCGCAGGCGCGCCGAGCTGCTGGAGCGGCACCAGGAGATGTCGGGGCCCCACGGGATGGCCCGCGTCGCGCAGGCGCTGCGCGAGGGCCGGGTGCACGCGGTGCTCACGCCCGGCGAGCTGCCGAACCCCATCTGGATCGGTGAGGGCGGCACCCAGCTCGCCACCGACCCGGGCGAGCTGCAGCGCTGGGGCGTGCACGAGCCGGTCAAGGAGCGCTCGGACGCCGCCCTGGCCAGGGCCGCCGCGATGACGGACGCGGAGCTGTGGTTCTCCGACGCCGTCAAGGACGTGGCGGCCGTGCTCAGGTACTGATGACCACCTCGAGGGTACGGGGGCCGTGCACGCCCTCGACCCGGTTCAGCTCGATGTCACTGGTGGCCGACGGGCCGCTGATCCAGGTGAGCGGGCGTGCCGGGTCGAGCCGGGCAATGGCCTCCGGCACCCCGCCCACGATCTGGTCGGCCCGCACCACGCACAGGTGGTAGTCGGGGACCAGCGTCTGGGCCCGCGTGCCCTGGCCGGGGCCGTGGTCGAGCACGATGGTGCCGGTCTCGGCGATGCCCACCGCGCAGTACGTGATCACGCCGTCGGCCGTGTCGAGATCGGTCCAGCCGCCCTCGCGGTCGAACCCCTCCGGCACGATCATGCGGCGGCCTGCGACGATCTCGTCGATCTTGGCGGGCACCTCGGCGGCGGGGAGCACGTGCACGATGGCCCGGTAGTCGTCCACCCGCTCGGCGAACAGGCCCACCAGGTCCTCCACCTGCGGCGCCGTCCGGTAGTGCCGGGGGATCTCGACGTCCGCCGCGCCCGCGACCGCCTTGCCGATCCGTGCGAGGATCTCCTCACGCGCGCTCATTCCGCTCCCACCAGTCTCTGAAGGATTCTTCCGGAATTTCCGGCAAGTCCCTGGTGTCGGTCCATGCCGACATCGGCCCGGGCAGCCGTTTCGGTACGAGTCCGCGCAGGCGACTCGCCGCGCGCTGCGCCTTGGCGAGCCGTTCGTGGTCGTTGAGTATCCAGCCCGCCACCTTCATGCCGGCCCGCTCCGCCGCCGCGTGCGGGGCCTTGGCTCGCAGGTCCACCAGGACCTCGGGGATGTCGATGGCGACCGGGCAGACCTCGTAGCAGGCGCCGCAGAGGCTGGACGCGAACGGCAGCGAGGCGTCCAGGTCCGACGACATGCCCCTGAGCTGCGGGGTCAGGATGGCGCCGATCGGGCCCGGGTAGACCGAGCCGTACGCGTGGCCGCCCGCGCGCTCGTACACGGGGCACACGTTCAGGCAGGCCGAGCAGCGGATGCAGCGCAGCGCCTGGCGGCCCACCTCGTCGGCGAGCACGTCCGTGCGGCCGTTGTCCAGGAGCACCAGGTGGAAGTCCTGGCCCTCGACGGCGCCCGTCCACATGCTCGTATAGGGATTCATCCGCTCGCCTGTGGAGCTTCGCGGCAGGAGCTGGAGGAACACCTCCAGATCCCGCCAGGAAGGCAGCAGCTTCTCGATCCCGACGACGCTGATGAGCGTCTCGGGGAGGGTCAGGCACATCCGGCCGTTGCCCTCCGACTCCAGCACGACCAGCGTGCCGGTCTCCGCGATCATGAAGTTGGCCCCGGAGATCGCGACCTTGCTCTTGAGGAAGCGTTCGCGCAGGTGGAGCCGGGCGGCCTCGGTCAGCGCGGGCGGGTCGTCGGTCAGGTGCGGCGGGACCTTGGGCATCTTCTCCAGGAAGATCTCGCGGATCTCCGACCGGTTGCGGTGGATCGCCGGGACCAGGATGTGGCTCGGGAAGTCGTCGCCGAGCTGGACGATCAGCTCGGCCAGGTCTGTCTCGTACGCGGTGATGCCCTGCGCGGCCAGCGCCTGGTTGAGCTCGATCTCCTGGGTGGCCATCGACTTGACCTTGACCACCTCTGTCTCGCCGGTGGCCTTGACCAGGCCCGCGACGATGGCGTTGGCCTCGGCGGCGTCCCTGGCCCAGTGGACGGTGCCGCCTGCCCTGGTCACCGCCTCCTCGAGCTGGATCAGGTAGCGGTCGAGGTTGCGGAGGGTGTGGTCCTTGATCGCCTTGCCGGCCGCGCGGAGCTCCTGCCAGTCCGGCAGCTCGCCGACGACGCTTGCCCGCTTGCCTCGGATGGTGTGAGTGGCTTTGCGAAGGTTGTAGCGGAGCTGCGAGTTCTGAACGGCTTTAGCGGAGTTTTTAGGGAAATTTCCGGGCATGCCGAGGAACGTGGCGCTCATTGGGCCTCCTCCGTGGATGCGAGGATCTCGGCCAGGTGCATCGTCCTGACGCCGGTCTTCTGGCGGCTCAGCGTGCCGCCGATGTGCATCAGGCACGAGTTGTCCGCCGCGCAGAGCACTTCGGCGCCGGTGTCCAGGATGTTGCGGGTCTTGTCGGCGCCCATGGCCGCGGAGACGGCCGGGTTCTTGACCGCGAACGTGCCGCCGAAGCCGCAGCACTCCACCGCCCCCGGCAGGGGGACCAGCTCCAGGCCGCGCACGTTCTTCAGCAGCCTGGTGGGCCGGTCGCCGAGGTGGAGGCCGCGGAGCGAGTGGCACGTGGGATGATATGTCACCCGGTGCGGGAAATATGCCCCGACGTCCTCGACCTTCAGCACATCGATCAGGAACTCGGACAGCTCGTACACCTTCGGCGCGACCTCCGCGATGGCCGCCGCTCCCCTGCTGCCCGGCTTGGCCAGCTTCGGGTACTGCTCCCGGACCATGGCCGCGCACGACCCCGACGGCGCCACGACGGCGTCGTATCCCGCGAACACCTCGGTGAAGTGGCGGGCCAGCCGCACGCCCTCCTCCCGGTAGCCGGTGTTGACGTGCATCTGGCCGCAGCACGTCTGGGCCGCGGGGAAGTCCACGTCGCAGCCGAGCCTGCGCAGGAGCGACACGACGGCCTTGCCGGTGCCGGGGAAGAGCGTGTCGTTCACGCACGTGATGAACAGGGCGACTCGCACGGCTCTCCTTTCGCTCTATGGTCCGACCACAGTATGGTCAGACCATACCGAACCACATCCTTCCCGGCCACCACGAGGGGGCTCCGTTGGACGACGGCGGCTGGCGTCCCGTCAAGCGGACGCGGACGTTCGAGGACGTCCTCGCACAGATCGAGCGGCGCATCACCGAGGACGGCCTCACGGCTGGCGACCGGCTGCCCGCCGAACGCCAGCTCGCCGAACAGCTCGGCGTCAGCCGCTCCTCGGTACGCGAGGCCATGCGCGTGCTGGAGACCCTGGGCGTGGTCTCCTCCCAGGTGGGACGGGGGCCGGACGCGGGGGCCGTGCTCACCTCGCGCCCCGACTCGGCGCTGTCGGACCTGCTCAGGCTCCACCTCGGCCTGGCCAGCCTGGAGATGCGCGAGGTCATCGACACCCGCCACATGATCGAGCAGTGGGCCGCCGGCCACGCCGCCTCCGCACAAGCCGACACATCAGCGCTCGCCGCCGCTCTTTCCGGGATGGACGCGGCGAAGTCCGCGGAGGAGTTCGTGGAGCACGACACGGCCTTTCACTGCGCGATAGCGGACGCGTCGGGCAACCGGCTCATCGCCGCCATCATGCGCTCGCTCCGGGACTCGATGCGGAGGTACTCGGTCGAAGCGGTGCAACGCCTGGGCGACACGTCGATCCTGCGCGCCGACCACGTCCGCATCCTCGAGGCCATCGAGCGCGGCGAGGCGGGCGAGGCCGCCCGGGCGGTCTCCGAGCACCTGGCACACGCCTACCCCTCGCTGTTCGGTCACTGACGCAGGTCGGCCTGCCGGCAGGTGGCGCCCGAGCAGGCCGCCATCGCCGACAGCCGGGCCTCGAGGTCGTCCAGCAGCGCGGGATCGGCGCTCGCGGCCAGGTTGTGCAGCTCGTACGGGTCGTCGTGCAGGTCGTAGAGCTGTTTCTCGCCCGTCTCGTACCGGACATAGGCGTACTGGTCCGTACGCAACGCCCGATAGCCCGGCACCGGCGTCTGGGCGGCCGACGCCGCGTTGGCCGGCCTGTTGAACTCGACCAGCACGTTCGCCCGCCACTCATCCGGCGGCCGCCCCTTCAGCAGCGGCACCAGCGACCGCCCCTCCGCGAACGGCGGCACGGTGGCTCCGCCCAGCTCGGCGAAGGTCGTCGCCAGGTCCACCGTCGAGCCCAGCTGATCGATCACGGAGCCGGCCTTGATGCCGGGGCCGCGGACGACCAGCGGCACCCTGATCGCCTCATCGAACGGGGTGGTCTTGCCCTGCCTGAGCCGATGCGTACCGAGATGGAAGCCGTTGTCCGAGGTGAAGAAGATGTAGGTGTTGTCCAGCTGCCCGGCCTGCTCGAGCGCCGTCACCACGGAGCCGACGAGGTCGTCCACGCCGAGCATGGCCCGCATCCTGGCGCGGTAGCGCTGGTCGATCTCGTCCATGCCCTCCTGCGAGAGCTCGGGCCTCGCGCGCAGCCAGAGCGGCTCGGCGCTCACGTCCGCCTGGTTGAACGAGGGCGTCCGCGGCGCCATGCTCCCGGCGAACGCGTTCGCGTGCCGGACGGCGGGATTGGCCGGGTTGTGCGGGCCGATCGGCGCCAGGTAGAGGAAGAACGGCTGCTCCGCCGATCCGGCGATGAAGTCGGCGGCCTTGCGGGCCAGCACGTCCGACAGGTAGTCCTGCTCGGTCCAGCCGTAGTCGAACAGGGCGCCGTTCTCGTTGAGCCGGTAGCCGTACTCCTCGTAGAGGGCGCGGACCGGCACGTCCCATTCGTCCCACCCGGGCGGCACGAACGCCTCCTCGGCGGTTCCCCCAGGGTAGTGATTGAGGTACTTGCCCATCAGCCCCGTGCGATATCCGGCCTGCTGCATCCAGGTCCCGATAGTGGAACGTTCCAGGCCTAGCTCATGAAAGCGGTCAAACCCCCCTTCGGGGGCGGTGTTCGTCAGAACGCCATGGCTGTGGACGTACTGGGAGCGCAGGATCGACGACCGGGACGGACAGCACCAGGAGTTCGTCACGAAGAAGCGGTCGAAGAAGGCGCCCTGGCGCACGAGGTGCTGGGTGATGTTCGGAAAGTACGGCAACGTCCCCGTTTCGAGGTCGTCGGCCATCACGAGCACGATGTTCGGCCGGGACTTGCCCTCAGCCATCGTGATCCCGGCCGCCGTCTGCAGGAGAAGCAGAAGGCAGGCGAGACGACACAGACCTTTGATCACAGAGTGTCACTTCCCCGCAAGATCCACCATTGACACGTGAGGCCGAGGCGGCCGTAATAGAACTTAATTCCGGAGGTGTCACATGAAACTCGGCCTGAACCTTGGCTACTGGCAGCGCCACGCCGACGACGCGACCGAGACGGTGCTCGCGGCGGAGCGGCTCGGCTACGACTCGGTGTGGACGGCAGAGGCGTACGGCAGCGATGTCTTCACCCCGCTGGCCTGGTACGGAGCACGGACGAGCCGGATCAAGCTGGGCACCTCGATCGCCCAGATGTCGGCCAGACCGCCCGTCACGACGGCGATGACCGCGATGACCCTCGACCACCTCACCGGCGGCCGCCTGCTGCTCGGCGTGGGCGCCTCGGGCCCGCAGGTCGTGGAGGGCTGGTACGGCCAGCCGTTCGCCAGGCCCCTGGCCAGGACGCGCGAGTACATCGAGATCATGCGGAAGGTCTGGCGCCGCGAGGAGCCGGTCACCAGCGACGGCCCGCACTACCCGCTCCCGCTCGCGGGCGGCCTGGGCAAACCGCTCAAGCTCATCACCCATCCGCTCCGCTCCGACATCCCCGTCTATCTCGGTGCGGAAGGGCCCAAGAACGTCGCCCTGGCCGCCGAGGTGGCCCAGGGCTGGCTGCCGCTGTTCGCGTTCCCCTCCAAGATCGAGGAGATGTACGGCGAGGCGCTCGCGGGCGCTTCCGAAGGCTTCGACGTGGCGGCCATGGTGATGGTGGTCATCTCCGACGACGTACGGGCCGCGCTGGACGGCGTGAAGATGATGCTCACGCTGTACATCGGCGGCATGGGGGCCAGGCACCGCAACTTCCATGCCGACATCATCGGCCGGATGGGCTACGCCGAGGCGGCGGAACACATCCAATCGCTCTACCTCTCCGGGCGGAAGGACGAGGCGTTCCGGGCGATTCCGGACGAGCTGGCCGACGGCATCTCGCTCGTCGGACCGCCCGGGCGGATCAAGGAACGACTGGAGCTCTGGCACAAGAGCCCCGTCACGAGCCTCCTGGTCATGGGGCCGCGCGACGAGCCCTCGCTGAAGATCGTCCGCGACCTGGTCCTCGGCTGAGCCGCACGGCCCCGGCCCTGGCCGCCGGGCCCCTGACGTCCGTGCTCCGTGACTCTCCGCACTTCGGCTGGGGTCCTTTGGAAGGAACGACTGCCGGGCGGCCCAGGTCACCCAGGCAGCCGGCGTGACGGCAGCCGCGCCGATGCGGGAAGCGGGCGAGCCGGTCCAGCCGATGCGGGAAGCGGGCGAGCCGGTCTAGCTGGTGCGGCCGATCGGGGTCGAGCCGGGCGCCGGGTTTGGCTGCTGCGGCGAGAACGCGTGCACGGTGCCGGGCCCGGCGGCCTGGGGAGCGCGGGCGGCGCGCTGCAGCCGCGTCAGCTCGCGTACTGTGCCCGCGCAGAGCAGGGCGGCCAGCGCCGAGCAGGCGAGCTCCAGCACCCCCACCCCCGTCAGGCCGCCGCCGGGTGAGGCGAGCGGGACCCGGATGGTGACCAGCGCGAGCGTGGCCAGCCAGGTCAGCCACCACGCCGCCAGCATCGCCACCCACCGCCCGCGGCGGCCCGCGGGCGGCCTGGTGCCGTGCCACACCTCGTCCAGCAGCACCACGGGCGCCACGAGGTTGACGCCGGGGATCAACCAGGCGGCGGCCACGGGACCGGAGGTCGCCGAGCGGTCGTTGGCCTGCCTGGCCCGCACGAGCCAGGTCACGTAGGCGGCGGCCGCCGCTATCGAGGTGCCCGCCACCAGCATCAGGAGGACCGCGAACGCCGTCACCGCCCCCACCACGGCCTCCGCGTCGGCGCCCTGCGGGCGGCCTCCGAAGGCGGCGAGCTGGGCGGCGAGGTGACGGCCGCGGGTCTGCTCGAAGATCACGAGGGCGCCGAGGGAGAGGACCTGCGCGGCGAGCGTTACATAGACGGCAGAAGCGGCTCTTGTCGGTGGTGCCTGGGTGTAGCGCACGTTGTTCTCCCCCCGGGCCATGCGCTGAGGTTCTGATTCACTTTTATCCCGGGAGGCCCGCTGTTAATCAGCTCACGACGCCGGATTCCCACGCCCAAGCTGCGATTTCAACTCGATTGCGGACACCGAGCTTGGCGAAGATGCTGCCCAGGTGCGTCTTCACCGTGGAGAGCGACACGAACAGCTCCGCGGCCACCTCCTGGTTGGTCCGCCCCCTGGCTATCAGGCGCACGACGTCCAGCTCGCGGTCGGTCAGCGGGTCGTTCATGGCCGGCACGGCCCGCTTGGGCTGGGCCAGGTGCTGCAGCAGCCGTACCGTCACCGACGGGGACACCAGCGCGTCGCCCGCCGCGGCGGCCCTGACCGCCTCGATCAGCAGCGTGGGGCCGCTGTCCTTGAGCAGGAAGCCGGTCGCGCCGGAGCGCAGGGCTCCGTAGACGTACTCGTCCAGGTCGAACGTGGTGACGATGACCACCCGCAGCGGGTTCTCCACACCGGGACCCGCCAGCACCCGGGTCACCTCCAGCCCGTCGAGCTTGGGCATCCTGATGTCGAGCAGGCACACGTCCGGCCTGAGCCGCCTGGCCTCGGACACCGCCTCGGCGCCGTCGGCCACCGCGGCGACGACCTCCATGTCCGGTTGAGCGTCCAAAATCATCTGGAAGCCGGTTCGTACCAGTTGCTGGTCGTCGGCGATGAGAACCCGAATAGTCACGGCCCCAACTCTAGGGATCGTCCGTTCGGCCGAGGCGGAAATGGTCGCACGGCCGATCCGCCGCCCCCTGCTCCGCCGGGAGTCTGTACGTCATGAACGACGTACTTGTTGGACGAGCCCTGACCAAGAGGTTCGGGCAGACGGTCGCCCTGGGCGGCGTGGACATCACCGTACGGAGCGGCGAAGCCGTGGCGATCATGGGGCCGAGCGGTTCCGGCAAGTCGACCCTGCTGCACTGCCTGGCCGGGATCATGAAGCCGGACGCGGGCGAGGTGCACCTGCTCGGCCAGCGCATCGACGCGATGGGCGAGCGCAAGCGCAGCGCGCTGCGGCGCACCCGCTTCGGCTTCGTCTTCCAGTTCGGCCAGCTCCTGCCCGAGCTGCCCGCGGAGGAGAACGTGGCGCTCCCGCTGATGCTGGGCGGCGTGCCGAGGGCCCAGGCGGTACGCCAGGCGCGCGAGTGGTTCGCGCCTCTCGGCCTGCACTCCATGGAGGCCAGGCGGCCGGGTGAGCTGTCCGGCGGGCAGGCTCAGCGGGTGGCCATCGCGAGGGCGCTGGTCACCAAGCCAGCCGTGGTCTTCGCCGACGAGCCCACGGGGGCGCTCGACCAGCAGACCGGGCAGGACACGATGCGACTGCTCGTGGAGGCGACCAAGCAGAACCACGCCTCCCTGATCGTGGTCACCCACGACCCGAACGTGGCCGCCTGGTGCGACCGCACGGTCGAGGTCCGCGACGGCCAGCTCATGACCACGAGGGGGGTGCGGGCGTGAACCTCGATCTGACCTGGCGGCTGCTCAAGGGCGCCGGCCGCAAGGGGATGCTGGGCACCTGGCTCACGCTGGGCGCCGTCGCCCTCTCCACGGCGCTGCTGCTGTTCTCCGTGGCCGCGAACTACGCCTTCGAGGCCAGGGCCGACCGCGGCGCCTGGCGCAACCCCGTACCCGCCAAGGAAGGCGCGGTCGCGATCGAGGCGGCCCGCTTCGACTTCGTCGGCGAGCGGGCGATCACGGTCGTCGACCTGGCCGCGCTCAAGGCCGGGGTGCACGCGCCGCCGGGGCTGCCCCGCTTCCCGGCTCCCGGCGAGGTGTGGCTCTCCCCCGCGCTGGCCGAGCTGGCCAAGGAGCTCCCGGCGGACCAGCTCGCCAAGCGCTACCCCGACCCCAAGGGCGTGCTGGGCGACGAGGCGCTGGTCCATCCGGACGAGCTGGTCGCGGTCGTCGGCCACAAGCCGGACGCGCCCGAGATGACAGCACCGCGCAGCGACGACTGGATCCTCGGCAAGGGCCCGTCCCGGGTGGCCGATCTCGCGGGCGCCCCGTCGGAGGACTCCGAGGCGTACCGCGTGCTCACGCTGATCGCGAGCGTGCTCATGGTGGTGCCGCTGCTGGTGTTCGGGGGCGCGGCGGCCAGACTCACGGTCGCCCGGCGCGACCAGCGGCTGGCGACGTTGCGGCTGGTGGGCGCGACGCCGGGCCAGGTGGTCGGCATGACCGTGGCCGAGGCGATGATCGTCGCCCTGGCGGGCGCGCTGCTCGGCACCGTCTGCTACGCGGTCGCCGCGCCGCTGCTGGCCCGCATCTCGATCGCGGGCGGCCCGTCGTTCGTCTCCGACCTGTACCCCTCCCCGCTGATCCTGGCCGCGGTGCTGGTGGCGGTGCCGCTGCTGGTGGGCCTGTCAGCGGTGGCGGGGCTGCGCCGGGTCGTGGTGAGCCCGCTCGGGGTGGCCAAGCGCGAGACGCCGCCCGGCATGCGGTTCCTGCGGGTGATCGTCCTGCTGGTTGTGCTGGCGGCGTTCCCGCTGCTGACCAGGGGAACCAGCGTCGCGCTGGTGGCGGTGGCGCTCGGGCTGGCGTTCCTGTGCATCAACCTGGCCGGTCCGTGGGTGGTCGGCATGATCGGCCGGATCACCGCTCGCGGCGCCCGCGGGCCCGCGCGGCTGCTGGCGGGGCGCCGGCTGGTCGACGATCCGCGCTCCGCCTGGCGTACGGTGAGCGGCGTCGCTCTGACCGGCTTCGTCGCGGGCTTCCTCGGCCTGCTCAGCCCCGGCGTGTTCGACGACAGCCAGGCGCCTCCCCAGCTCCGGGTCTCCGCCCCCGCCGCGCAGGGGCCGGCCGTCGCCGACCAGGCTCGTGACCGGCTGCGGGCGGCCGGGATCACCGCGACGGTGAAGGTCACCGGACGGTCCTCCGCCCCCGCCGTGGTCGCCGCCCTGGGCAGTTCCGCCGACACGGCCACGATCGACCGGGCACGCACCGCGCTCGCCGGGCTCGTCCCCGGGCGCACCCCGACGACGGAGGTCGACGACCAGCGGTTCGGCCTCCAGATCCTCGCCGACGCCCGGGTGGGCACGATCGTGGTGCTGTCGGTGTCGTTCCTGGTGGCCATCGCCAGCTCGGGGATCACGGCCGCGTCGTCGGTGCTGGACCGGCGGCAGACGTACGGGCTGCTGCGGCTGGCGGGCACGCCGCTGGAGGTGCTCGACCGGGCGCGGCGGGCGGAGACGCTCATCCCGCTGACGGTGATGGGAGGCGGGGCGATCCTGGTGGGGGTGTTCTGCGCGGTGCCGTTCATGATCGGCGGGATGAGCACGGTGGGTGTCATCACGCTGGTGGGCTGCGTCGTCGTGGGCTTCGCGGGCGTGATCGCCGCCGGGGCACTGAGCCGGCCGCTGCTCCGCTCGGTGACCGCCGACCCGGCCCCGCGCCCGGACTGACGACCCGCCGGCGCCCGCCACCTCACCGGCCGCCGGCGCGCTTCGAGCGCCATACGCGTCGCGCCGGTCACCACCGCACCACACCTCATCGACCCGGCACGGGTGAGCCGTTGTGGACGGAGGAGCGCGCCGGCGAGACGGCAACCGAGGGGAAGGCGCGCTGCAGGGCGGGCGTTCGGCCGGCGGCGCGTCAGGCGGCTGTGGGGCCGGAGCTGCCCGGGCTGGCGTGCCAGAGCCGCCTGGGCGGGTCGGTGACTGCGGGGCCGAGGTCGGAGTAGGGCGAGAGGCGGAAGCCGTTGGCGTACTCGATCTTGCGCCCCGTCACCCCCGCGGCCTTGGCCGGCGGCTGGGCGAGGAGGGCGCGGACCGCCTCGATGCCCTCCGAGCGCCAGAGCGAGTTCAGCTCCGCCAGGCTCCAGCAGTCCACCGCCCGCAGCGACACCGCCCGCGCCCCCGTGCGCCTGACCACCCCCTTGGCCAGCAGGAGCCACGAGTCGAACACCGTCGCCGCGCACCGCCCCTGCACCGACTCGAAGAACGTCAGGTCGACCGGCCCCGTCGAGTCGTCGAGCGTGGTGAAGATGACCCGCTGCCCCGAGCGCACCGCAGGCGTCTGCGTGGCCACCTTGACCCCGGCGACCAGCACCCAGGCCCCGTTGCGCTGCTTCAGGAGATCCCTGGAACGCACCACTCCGAGCCCGTCGAGCAGCTCGTCGTAGAAGCTGATGACGTGGCGGCTGATGTCGATGCCCAGGATCTCCAGCTCGGCCTCGACCATCTCCGTCTCCGTCATCTCGGGCAGCTCCCCGGGCGGCACGTGCTCGGTGAAGCCCAGCGGGAGCTGCACCGACGGCTCCGCCGCGCCGGCGGGCCGCGAGGAGTAGCGCCTGGAGGCGGGCGCGCCCGACCGCACGCCGATCGACGAGCCCCGCTCGAGCGTCCCCACCTGGGCGATCAGGTCGCGGCGGGTCAGCTCGCCCGGACGCCAGCGGGGGCCGCCCGGGCGCAGGTCGTGGAGCGCGTCGAGCCCGCCGACCTGGACGATCCGCTCGATCGTCGGCCGGGAGGGCCGGGCACGGTCCCAGAAGTCGGCCAGCGACGTGTACGGCTGCCCGGCGACCATGCGCTCGACCTCGGCCTCGCTCACCCCCTTGACCGCCGAGAACGGCACCCGCAGCGCGTACCCCTTGCCGATCTCGCCGATCCTGAACTCCCTGCGCACCGGGGAGGAGGCGCCCTTCAGCGAGGAGGGGCGCACGCGCAGCCCGAGCCGCTCCACCTGCCAGTCCTTGCCCGACTTGTTGATGTCGAGCGGCAGGATCTTGATCCCGCACTGCCTGGCCTCGTCGATGATGACGCGCGGCGGGTACATGCCCGGCTCGTGCGTGAGCACGCCGGCGAAGAACGCCGCCGTGTGGTGCCGCTTGAGCCAGGCCGACTGGTACGTGGGCAGCGCGAACGCCGCCGCGTGCGCCTTGCAGAAGCCGAAGGCCCCGAACGCGTCCAGCACCTGCCAGGCGCGCTCGACGGCCGCGTCGTCGAAGCCGTTGGCCCTGGCCATGGGCACGAACGTCTTGCGCACCAGCTCCCGCCCCTCCGGCGTGGCCAGCGTGCGCCGCAGCATCTCGGCGAACGACAGGTCCCGCCCCGTCATCACCTCGATGATCCTGAGCACCTGCTCGTGGAAGACCACGACGCCGTGCGTCTCCTTCAGCGCCTCCCGCAGCCTCTCGTGCGGGTAGTACGGCTTCCGCCACCCGTGCCTGGCCTCCAGGTAGGGGGTGACCATGTCGGAGTTGACCGGGCCCGGCCTGAACAGCGAGATGTCCACGATCAGGTCGTGCATCCTGCGCGGCTCCAGCTTGGCGACCAGCTCACGCTGGCCCGGCGACTCGATCTGGAAGCAGCCGAGGGTACGGCTGGCGCAGATCATGTCGTAGGTGTCCTGGTCGTCGTGCGGCACGTACTGGACATTCGGCCGGCCCTCGGACCCGTCGCCGCCGCTCTGGGTGTCCAGCTCGACCACGACGTCGTCCACCCGCTTGATCTCGCTCAGCGCGTACGCCATCGCGGACTGCATCCGCACGCCCAGCACGTCGAGCTTGAGCATCCCGGCCTCCTCCACGTCGTCCTTGTCGAACTGCGACATGGGGAAGTCCAGCATGCTGCGCTCCACCGGGGTCCTGTCGCGCAGGCCGCCGTTGCCGACCAGCACGCCGCACGGATGCATCGCGATGTGCCTGGGCAGCCCGTCGAGCTTCTCCGCCAGCCGGAACACCCGGTCGAGCCCCGCCTCGCCGAGCCGGCTCTCGCGCAGCTCGGGCAGGTCGTGGAGGGACGCGGTGATCTGCTTGGCCCTGATGTGCGGGAACGCCTTCGCGATGGCGTCGATCTCGTGCGGCGGCAGCCCCATGGCCCCCGCGACGTCGCGGATGGCGCTGCGCGCCCGGTAGGTCTCCATCATGGACACGCAGGCCACGCGGGCCTCGCCGTACCGCTCGAAGATGGCCTTGTAGCAGTCGAGGCGGCGGGCCGACTCCACGTCCACGTCGATGTCGGGCAGCCCGACGCGGCCCTCCGACAGGAAGCGCTCCATGAGCAGGCCGTGGTCGATGGGGTTCACCTCGCCGATGCCGATGAGGTAGTTGACCAGGCTGCCCGCGCCCGAGCCGCGGATGGCGCAGCGGATGCCCATGCCGCGGATCATGTCGGTGATGCCGGCCACGGCGATGAAGTATCCGGACAGGCGCTTGCGCTCGATGATGGCCATCTCGTCCCCGAGGCGCCGCCTGGCCTCGCCGGAACGGTCGAGGCCGCGCCTGATCAGCCCGTCCTCCACCCGGTGGCGCAGCAGCGGCACCGGGTCGCGGCCGATCTCCGGCAGGTGCAGGTTGGGCGGGTCGCTCCGCAGCGCGAGCAGCTCGACCGGCTCCATCGCGCACGCCTCGGCCAGCCGCCTGGTCGTGAGGAGCAGCCGGGCCACCCGCTCCTGGTCCGCGCCGCAGACCTTGGTCGCCACCTGCCACATCTCCTTGGTGCTCTTGAGGTAGGCGTGGGAGGTCATGCGGTCGAGGTGGCGCGGGTGCAGCGGGACGAGCTGGCGGGCCGCGTCGAGCACGTCGCCGACCTGGTGGTCGGCCGGGTCGAGGTAGCGTGCCGCGTTGGTCAGCACCGCCGGGACGCCCATGGACTCGGCCAGGCCGAGCATGCGCACGGCCGTGGTGGCGTCGCGGAAGCCGTACTGGTCGACCAGCTCGATCACCACGCCGGGCACCGCCGCGCGCCAGAGCCCGAGCAGCGTCCTGGCCTGCTCGTCGCGCCGCTCGGCCACCGCGCGGCCCACGTCGGACCTGGGGCCGAGCAGCACCACGAGCCCGTCCTCGGCGCCGAACCCGTGGTCGCCGCCGCGTCCGTCGTCGCGCCCGCCGGCCCACTCGCCGATGAGCTCGCGGCTCACCTTGGGCGCGCCCCGCTCGCCGGCGTAGTGCGCGGCCGTGACCAGGCGGGACAGCCGGGACCAGCCCTTGGCGCGGGCCAGCACCGTGACGCGGTCCTCGGCGTCCGGCCCGGTCCTGGGGCGGGGCGCGCGGCGTCCGGGCATGTCCAGCCCGGGCACCCCGAGCCCCGGCAGCGGCGGGAGGACGTCGAGCGCCAGGTTGACGCCGAAGACCGCGGAGATCCCGGCGTCGGCGCACGCCTGGGCGTGCTTGACCGCGCCGTAGAGGCCGTCGCGGTCGGTCAGCGCGAGGATGTCCATCCCGTGCTCGACCGCCCGCCTCACCAGCGCCTGCGGGAAAGCCGTGCCGTAGCGCATGGAGTACGCGGAGCAGACGTTGAGGTGCGGGAACGGCGGCGCCATCAGTCCCACGCCCTCAGGAGCAGCCAGCCGTTGCCGGCGGTGTCGTAACGCAGCTCGTACGAGCCCACCTCGCGCCCGGGGCTGGCCTCCACCCGCCAGAACTTGCGCTCACCCGGGTCGCCGTCGCCGGTCTTCCACCACTCGCGCGCGACCACCCAGTGGTCGAGGACCCGGCGGACGAGATAGAGCCGGTCGCGCCAGACGAACTGGGTCGGCTCCCCGTCCCTGGTCCACACCTCTATCGGATCGCCATAGAGTCTGCTCAAGACGCTTTCTCCCCGCGGCTCTGGTCGTATGCTGAGCCACCCGGGGGAAGACGGGTGTGCTTATAAGTCGAACATATGTTCTTACGGGCTCCGGCGCAAGTCGTTCGCGGGGTCCTCACCCCGGCTTCTTCCCTCGTACAGGGGCGTACACGTCCTCCTGCGAGGCCCGCGGCGCATCGGTAAGCTTGCGCGGCGTGAGCGGCGAAACCTCCCACATCGGGCGCTACAGATTACTCAGCGTGCTGGGGCGCGGCGGCATGGGCACGGTCCATCTCGCCGAGGACCCGGCGGGGCAGCGGGTCGCCGTCAAAGTGATCAACCCGGAGCTGACCCAGCACGAGCAGTTCCGCATGCGCTTCCGCAGGGAGGCGGACGCCGCCCGCAGGGTGCGCAGGTTCTGCACGGCCGCGGTGATCGAGGCCGCTCTCGACGGCGACCAGCTCTACGTCGTCACCGAATACGTCCCCGGGCCGAACCTCGAAGCGGCCGTGCTCCAGTCCGGCCCCCTGCGCGGCTCCAGCCTCGACGCGCTGGCCGTCAGCGTGGCCACCGCCCTGACCGCCATCCACGGGGCCGGGGTGGCGCACAGGGACCTCAAGCCGTCGAACGTGCTGCTGTCGCCCGTCGGACCGCGCGTGATCGACTTCGGCATCGCGCGGGCGCTCGACACGCTCGGCGGCGTCACGGGCACCGGCGAGCTGGTCGGCACGCCCCGCTACATGGCTCCCGAGGTGCTGCGGGGCGAGCCGGTCTCCCCGGCCTGCGACGTGTTCTCGTGGGGCTGCCTGGTCGCGTTCGCCGCGAGCGGGAGGGCGCCGTTCGGCGGCGACACGCTGCCCGCGATCGTCTACCAGGTGCTCAACACCGAGCCGAACCTCGACGAGGTCGAGCCCGGCCTGCGCGAGCTGGTCAGGGCGGCGCTGCACAAGAACCCGGCCATGCGGCCCACCGCGCAGCAGCTGCTCGACCACCTCGTCGGGCGCTCGGCGGCGCCCGAGCAGGCGGCGCAGACCGCGCAGGTGACCTGGCAGCAGGCCACGGCGGCGTACACGTCCGTCCAGCGACCGTCCCGGGGCGGCCGCGCCAAGCTGATCGCGGGGCTCGCGGCGGCCGCGGCGGTGCTCGTGGCCGGGTCCGTGGCCGCGTGGGCGGTGTTCGCCCCCGGCGGGCCGCCCGACGACCTGGGCGTGCTCTACCGCGAGGACTTCACGCAGACCTCCGGCGGCTGGAACGGCACCTACGACCCGGACGCCTCCTCCAGCTACGGATATCGGACGGACGGGACGTACGGGCTGGATGTGGAGGACGGCTCCGAGGAGCGGTGGGCGAAGGCCCCCATACCGTTCCTCATCGCCAAGCCGACCGGCACGCCCGACCCCTCGGCCACGCCCACGCCGATGCTGCCCTCCTCCGTCGTCGTCGCCGTCACCGCCGAGGTCAAGAGGCACACCGGCACCGGCGAGTACGGCGTGTACTGCCACAACGCCGACGATGACGACACGTACTACGAGTTCGCCCTGGACACGACGGGGAAGGCCAGGATCCGGCGCATCGTGGACGGGGCGGGCGGCACGCTGGCCCAGCCGGTGCAGGTCGACGGGCTGCCCGGCAAGGCCAGGCTGGTGGCGTCGTGCGAGCAGGACGGGCCGGCCGTGCGGCTGACGATGTGGGTGAACGACCAGCGGGTCCACCAGGTGGACGACCCGAACGGGCTCGGCAACGGGTACGTGGGGCTCTTCGCCCGTACGCCCAAGGACGGGAGGTCCATGCTGAAGACGGCGTTCGACGACTTCGAGCTGCGCGGCCAGAAGGAACCCTAGAGGACTCCGGCGCGGGCGGCGGCCAGGGCCGCGTCGGCGGCGCGGTCGGCGTCCCGCTCGGTCACCGGCTCGTGCGCCACGAACAGCCGGTAGTAGACGGGTGCGACCGCGACCCTGATCACCTCCCTGACGTCGACGATGTCGGGCAGCTCGCCGCGCCCGATCGCCCGCCGGACGACCTCCGCCGACTGCTCGTGCCGGGCCACGAAGAAGTCGTGCAGCGCCCGTGCCGCGTCGGGGTCCTGCACGGCCGCCGCCACGAACGCCGACGAGACCGGCCCCAGCTCCGGATCGGCGAACCCGCTCCGCACGAGCTGGACGATGCCCCGCAGGTCGCCCTCGATCGAGCCGGTGTCGGGAACGGGCCACGGCTCCTCCCTGGCCAGCTCGAGCGCGTCGGAGATCAGCCCGGCGACGCTGCCCCAGCGCCGGTAGACGGTCGTCTTGTGCACGCCTGACCGCTCGGCCACGTTCTCCACGGTCAGACCCCGGTAACCGTGCTCGGCCAGCTCCGCGAGCGTGGCCTGGCGTACGGCGTCGCGCACCCGCGCGCTCCGCCCTCCCGGCCTCTTGTCCGCTGTCAAAAACTACTCCAGTTGCGTTAACACTTGTCCCATGGCAGGCTAACGCTACAACAGTTGCTATTGGAGTTTCATCCAGTGAGCCGCACCAGACCGACCGGGGAAGGGCCGCACATGTTGACCATGATCGACGGAGGATCGCCTTACGGCATCGCCGCCGGACCGGACGGGGCGCTCTGGTTCACGCTCGTGCACGAGGGGCGGATCGGCAGGATGTCGCCCGGCCAGGAGCCCGTGATCCATCAGCTCGATCCGGCGGACGGGCAGCCGAGCGTGATCGCGCCGGGAGCCGACGGAGCGATGTGGTTCACGGAGGGGAAGGGCGGCCGGGTCCGCCGGATCACCGCCGACGGGGAGGTGACCTCCTACGAGGCCGACTCGCCGTACGGGATCGCCGCGGGGCCGGACGGGGCCATGTGGTTCACCCAGATGGGGAGCGGCAGGATCGGGCGCATCGGGCCCGGTGGAGAGCGGGCGGAGTTCGAGGTGCCGGTGGAGGGCGGCATGCCCGCCTTCATCACCGCCGGGCCGGACGACGCGCTCTGGTTCACGATCAACCAGGGCAACGCCATCGGGCGGGTCTCGCTGACGGGGCAGGTGACCGTTCACCCGCTCCCGACGGAGGGCGCCGCCCCGGTGGGGATCACGCTGGGGCCTGATGGGGCCCTCTGGTTCGTGGAGATCGGCGCGGGTCAGGTGGGCCGGATCGACGTTTCCGGAAAAATCACCGAATATCCGCTTCCCGATCGGGCCGCGCGACCGCACGCGATCATCACCGGCCCCGACGGCGCCCTCTGGTTCACCGAATGGGCCGCCGACCGCCTCGGCCGCATCACCACCGACGGCGCCATCGAGGAGCACCCGCTCCCGCCTCTGCCGGTCGAGCTCGGGAAGGAAGGGAAGGCCGAGCCTCATGGGCTGACGATCGGGCCCGACGGGGCGATCTGGGTGGCCCTGGAGGCGGGCGCCCTGTCCCGGCTGGGGTGACGCGAGGCGCCCTGTCCCGGCTGGGGTGACGCGAGGCGGCCGGCCGGTGGCCTGAGCGAGGTGGCCGAGGGCGATTGCGGCCGGTGGCCCGGGCTGGTGACGGACGGCGGGTTGTGGCCGGTGACCACGCCGAATGACGGGGTTGTGGCGGGTGGCCACGCCCTGGTGACGGACGGCGGATTGTGGCGGGCCGCGGTTGGGATCGCCGAGTGTGGCCCGGATGGGAATGAACCAGTGGGCGGGGAGTTGACTAAGGGTATGCATGCCATCATCGTCTCCGCCCAGGGCGGCCCAGAGGCTCTCGAATACGTCGAGCGGCCCGACCCGGTTCCCGGCCAAGGGGAAATCGTGGTCGACGTCGCGGCCAGCGGTGTCAACTTCATCGACATCTACCACCGCTCCGGCACGTACCCGCTCGACGTGCCCACCCCCATCGGCTCCGAGGGCGCGGGCACGGTCTCCGCGGTCGGGCCCGGGGTGGAGGGGGTGGCCGTGGGTGACACCGTGGCCTGGGTCAACGTTCTGGGGAGCTACGCCGAGAAGGCCGTCATCCCGGCCGACCGGGTGGTGCCCGTGCCCGACGGCGTCCCGGCGGACGTGGCGGCGGCGGCGATGCTCCAGGGGATGACGGCCCACTACCTCACCCACTCCACCCACGAGGTGCGGGAAGGGGAGAACGTGCTCGTGCACGCCGGAGCCGGCGGCATGGGACAGCTGCTCATCCAGCTCGCCAAGCTCAAGGGCGCCAAGGTCTACACCACCGTCTCCACCGCCGAGAAGGAGAAGCTGGCCCGGGAGGCGGGGGCCGACGAGGTGCTGCGGTACGACGACTTCGTGGCGGCGCTCCGCAACAAGATCGACGTCGTGTACGACGGCGTGGGGAAGACCACGTTCGACGGCGGCCTGGAGGTGCTGCGCCCGCGCGGCCTCATGGTCCTGTACGGCGCCGCGAGCGGCCCCGTGCCGCCGCTCGATCCCCAGGTGCTCAACAAGAGCGGCTCCGTCTTCCTCACCAGGCCCTCGCTCGTCCACTACATAGCCGAGCGCGCCGAGCTGCTCCAGCGCGCCTCCGACCTGTTCGGGTGGATCGCGGCCGGGCAGCTCACCATCAACGTCTCCCACCGCTACCCGCTGGCCGAGGCACGGCAGGCGCACGAGGACCTGGCGGCCCGCCGTACGACAGGGAAACTCCTCCTCATACCCTGACCGCATGGACATCGCAGGATCGATCGGGTCGTTCGCCGCCGTAGTGGCCCTGCTCACGCTCACCCCCGGCCTCGACACGGCTCTCATCCTGCGTACGTCGGTGCTGGCGGGCAGGCGGCCGGCCTGGGGTGTGACGCTGGGCATCCAGCTCGGCACGCTCACCTGGGGCGTGGTCACCGCGGCGGGGCTGTCGGCGCTCCTGTCCGCCTCCCGGCTCGGCTACGAGATCCTGCGCTGGGCCGGGGTCGCGTACCTGGTGTGGATGGGTCTGCGCATGCTGCTGGCCAGGCAGCCGGCGCACGACGAGCCGGAGCAGGCGGTGCGGTTCATGGGCGGATTCACCCGCGGGCTGGTCACGAACCTGCTCAACCCCAAGGTCGGGGCGTTCTACGTGGCCATGCTGCCGCAGTTCATCCCGGACGGGGCGCCGCACGCGGTCATGGGGCTGCTGCTGGCCGGCGTGCACGTGGCCGAGGGGCTGCTGTGGAGCGCGGTGCTGATCGGGTTCGCGTCGTTGATGAGCGGCTTCCTGCGCACGCCCACGGTGCGGCGCGTCCTCGACCGCCTGACCGGCGTGGTCATCGTCGGCTTCGGCATCCGCCTCGCCGTCACGGACTGAACCCCGCCGACCCCGGCCCACGCCGCCTTCCGGTAAACCGCCCTGGACCAACCGCCCTCCGGCAGACCGCCCCGGCGGACCGCCTTCCGGCAAACCGCCTTTCCGTCGGAAGGCAGCGTGCGGATGGCTTTGCTTCCGGGACGCGGCAACGAGAGGGTGGAGTGCGTGGAGACGGCGTTCGTGCTCGGTGGCGGGGGTGTGCTCGGCGCGCACGAGGTGGGCATGCTGCAGGCGCTCGACGAGGCCGGCATCGGCCCCGACCTCGTGGTGGGCACGTCGGTCGGCGCGCTGAACGGGGCGGTCATCGCCGCCGCCCCCTCCGAGGCGGTCGCCCGGCTGGTGTCCTTGTGGCGCTCCGACGTCGTACGTACGGCGTTCGCCGGCTCCTGGGTGGCCAGGCTGTCCACCCTGGCCAAGACGGGCACCCATCTGCACCCGAGCGGGCCGTTGCGCGAGGTTCTGAGCGAGACCGTGCCGGTCTCCCGGATCGAGGAGCTGGAGGTGCCGTTCCAGTGCGTGGCGGCCTCGGTGGAGCGGGCCGCGGCCCACTGGTTCGCGGAAGGGCCGCTGGTGGACGCGGTGCTGGCCTCGTGCGCGGTGCCCGGGCTGCTGCCGCCCGTCGTGATCGGCGGCGAGCACTTCTACGACGGAGGGCTGGTGCACAGCATCCCCGTCGGGCGGGCCGTACGCCTCGGAGCCAAGCGCGTCTTCGTCCTGCACGTCGGCCGGATCGAACGGCCGCTCGCGCCGCCCAAGCGGTTCTGGGAGGTGGGCATGGTGGCGTTCGAGATCGCGCGCAGGCACCGGTTCGCCGAGGACATGTCCAGCCTGCCGCCGGGGGTGGAGGTGCACGTGCTGCCCGCCGGCGTGACCCAGCCGCTCTCCACGCTGCGCTACCGCGACGTCTCGCAGATCTCCGCCTGCATCGAGCGGGCCTACACCGCCTCTTCGCACTATCTGCGGAACAGAGGAGGATGAAGGGTAGACCGCTCCAGGGAGGCCGCAGTGCTCCCACCACGTATCCTGCGCCGGCTGGTGCTGGCGCCTCTGGTCATCGTCGTGACCGTGTTCATGCTGGTGACGCTGCCGTTCTGGCTCGTCGTCACGGCGGCCGCCTCGCTGCGCCTGCCGCCGCCGCAGCGCAGGGGGCTGCGGTTCGTCTGGTTCGGCACGGCGTGGCTGACGCTGGAGTCGGCCGTGCTGATCGCCTGTCTGTGGCTGTGGGTGGCGGGCGGGGCCCGGCGCCAGGAGCGGCACTACGCGCTGATCAGGTGGTTCCTGTCCGAGGTGTACGCGGCGGCGGTGCGGATCTTCCAGCTGACCCTGGAGATCCAGGAGCCCGAGCCGACCGCCGAGGAGCGGGCCGCCCGGCTGACGCGGCCGGTGATCGTACTGGCGCGGCACGCGGGGCCCGGCGACTCCTTTTTGCTGATTTATCACCTTCTAGCGATCTATGGGCGGCGGCCGCGCATCGTTATGAAGGCCGCCCTCCAGTACGACCCCTCGCTGGACGTGGTGATCAACCGGCTGCCGAACGCGTTCGTCCCCCGCAAGTCCGGGCAGCAGCGGGTCGTCGAGGAGATCCGCCGCCTCGCCACCACCATGGGCGACCAGGACGCCCTGGTGATCTTCCCTGAGGGCGGCAACTTCACCCCGCGCCGCCGCCGGCTGGCCATCAGGCGCCTGGAGGAGAAGGGGCTGGCCGAGGAGGCGGAGCGGGCGCGCGGCATGGACCACCTGCTGCCGCCCCGGCCGAAGGGCGCCATCACGGCTCTCGAGGGGTGCCCGACGGCGGACGTCATCTTCGTCGCGCACACCGGGCTCGACGACCTCATCACGTTGGGGGACGTCTGGCGCAAACTGCCCGTCAGCGCCCACATCACCGCCAAGTGGTGGCGAGTGCCGGCTGCGGAGGTGCCGCGGGAGCGGGGTGAGCGGGTGCGGTGGCTGTACGACCACTGGGAGCAGATCGACGCCTGGATCGACGCCCAGCGCCGGGCCCGCACCCCGGCCGACCACCCGGCACCCGGCCCCGGCTAGCCCGCCCGGCCTGCGCTCCTCTCGTCATGACCGCCGCACTTCGGTGCGGGTCCCTTGGCGGGAGGCCGCGCGGAAGGCAGCAGCTCAGCCGAGAAGGGACGGTGGCTGCGGCGGGTCGTCAGGTGGGTGGTGCGCCCGGGGGCAGGAACGGGACGGCCGGGGGGCCGTGCTCGATGAGGCGGAGCAGCGCGTCCGTGTCGAGGTGCCGCTCCACCAGGTCGCCGAGCGCGTCGAGTCGCTCCTCCCTGAGCCCCGCGAAGTCCGTGTCCGGAGCCGGTACGAAGTCGCGCCCGGCCCGCGCGGCCACGTCGGCCAGGAACGCCCGCCGGAAGCCGTCGTTCTCCAGGGCGCCGTGCCAGGTGGTGCCCCAGACGTTCGCGGCCCGGCAGCCGTCGAGGAAGGGCTCGCCCCCGTCCACCGAGGCCACCCCGTGGTGGATCTCGTACGCTCGCACCGGCTCCCCGTACGCCGTGCCCTCCGGCCGCCCGAGCCGCTTCTCCTTGGCGAACTCGACGCGCACCGGCAGCCTGCCCAGCCCCTCGATCTTCCCCTCCCCCGACTCGACCTCGTCCACGATCTCCCGCCCGAGCATCTGGAACCCGCCGCAGATCCCCAGCACGGGCCCCGCCCGGTCCGCGATCGCCGCCGCCAGCCCCCGCTCGCGCAGCCACGCCAGGTCGCTGACCGTGGCCCGGGAGCCGGGCAGCACCACCAGGTCGGCGTCGTCCAGCTCGACCGGATCGGTCACGAAGCGCACCACGACCCCCGGCTCGGCGGCCAGGGCGTCCACGTCGGTGAAGTTCGAGATCCGCGGCAGCCGCACGACCGCCACCCGGAGGGTCTGCCTGCCGTACGGCTCGCGCACCGCGACCCTGCGGCCGTCCAGGGCCAGCGAGTCCTCGACGTCCAGCCAGAGCCCGTCGAGCCAGGGCAGGACGCCGTAGACCTCGCGCCCCGTCAGCCGCCTGAGCATGTCGAGCCCGGGCTCGAGCAGTTCGCGCGCGCCGCGGAACTTGTTGACGACAAATCCGGAGATGTGTGATTGGTCGCCAGGGTCCAGCAGGCCCACCGTGCCGTAGAACGCGGCGAACACCCCTCCCCTGTCGATGTCGCCGACCACGATCACGGGCAGGTTCGCGGCCCTGGCCAGGCCCATGTTGGCGATGTCGCCGCGACGCAGGTTGATCTCGGCGGGGCTCCCCGCGCCCTCGCACACCACCACGTCGTACCGCTCCCTGAGCCTCTCCAGCGACTCCAGGGCCGTGGTGCGGAGGAGGTCCTTGAGCGCGCCGTACTCCATCGCGTCCACGTCCGCCACCGGGCTGCCCATGAGGACGACCTGGCTGCGGCGGTCGCTGCCCGGCTTGAGGAGGACGGGGTTCATGTCGGCCACCGGCTCCAGGAAGGCGGCCTGCGCCTGCATCGCCTGCGCGCGGCCGATCTCGGCGCCGTCCGCGGTGACGTACGAGTTGAGCGACATGTTCTGCGCCTTGAAGGGCGCGACGCGCACGCCTTCGCGGGCCAGCCACCGGCAGATGCCGGCGGTCACCACGCTCTTGCCCGCGTCGGACGTGGTCCCCGCGACCAGCAACCCGCCTCTGACCATGCGATCACCGTATCGGAGCGTTCAAGGTCATATGCTGGCCGCATGCCCGCCTCGGACCTGCCGATCTGCCGCACCTGCGGCGTCCAGTACGGCGAGCCGCGCCCCGACTGCCCGATCTGCGAGGACGAGCGCCAGTACGTCGGCTGGGACGGCCAGCAGTGGACCACCATGGCGGGCCTGGCGGCCGAGGGCCATCGGGGCCGGGTCGAGGAGGAGGGCCCGGGTGTGATCGGCATCGGCACCGCCCCGCCCACCGCGATCGGCCAGCGTGCCCTGCTCGTCCGCACGCCTGAGGGCAACGTGCTCTGGGACATGGTCTCGTACGTGGACGACGACCTGATCGCGCAGGTCAGGGAGTTGGGCGGGCTGACGGCCGTCGCCATCAGCCACCCGCACTTCTACGGCTCCATGATCGAGTGGGCCCGGGCCTTCGACGCCCCCGTGTACATCCACGCCTCCGACAGGCAGTGGGTGGCCAGGCCGGACGACGCGGTGGTCTTCTGGGAGGGCGACACGCACCGGCTGTCCGAGGACCTCACCCTGATCAACGCGGGCGTGCACTTCGAGGGCGGCCAGGTGCTGCACTCGTCGTCCAAGAACGCGCTGTTCTCGGGGGACATCCTCGCGGTCGTCCAGGACCGGCGCTGGGTGAGCTTCATGTACAGCTACCCCAACTACATCCCCGAACGTCCGCATGTCGTACGCCGTGCCCTGGACCTGCTGGAGCCGTACGGTTTCGAGAGGGTCTACGGGGGTTGGTGGAAGCGCGTCGTGTACACGGACGGCACGGAGGCCGTCCGCCGCTCGGCCGAGCGCTACCTGACCTTCACCGAGGACAGGTGAGCGCGGCTCAGCTCCCGCCCTCGCGCCTCCTCTCCTCCTGACGGCCCATCTCGCCGCTCCCGCCGCCGTAGCGGCGCTGCACCGCGTCGGCGCCCTTCGAGATCTGCTCGTCGTACTTGTGGCCGGTGCGCTCCTTGGCGATCCGCTCGGCTCGGTCCAGCAACTGGTCCGCCTGCTTGGAGTGCCCTCTGGCCAGGTTCTCCGCCTTCTTCAGCCACTCCCCGATGCGGCTCATGGTCTTCCCCTTCCTTCCGAGTGCGATCGTCCCGCCCCCTACCCCCGCATCCAGCACATTCACCCCGGCGGCGGCGGAGCCGATCTGTCGGCGCGGCCCCGTACCATGCGGCGCATGACCACGCACGGCTTCACTCTCACCGCCGAGGGCCCGTTCGACTTCGGCGCCTCGCTCCGCTTCGTCGAGGACTGGCCGGCCACCAGCACCCTGCCGTCCGACGGGCGGGCGCTGCGCTTCGCCTACTGCGCCGAGTCCGACTGGCTGCCGATCGGCGTGCGGGTGAGCGCCGCGCCGGGTGGCGTGGAGGTCGCCACCACCCGTCCGGCCGGGCCGGGCATCCGGGGCGAGGTGGCGCGCATCCTCTCCCTCGACGTCGACGGCTCCGGCTTCGCGGCGCTCGGCGAGAGCGACCCGGTCCTCGGCGACGTGCAGCGGCGCTCCCCCGGCCTGCGCCCGCTCTGCTTCTGGAGCCCGTGGGAGGCCGCGTGCTGGGCGGTGATCGTGCAGCGTTCCTCGATGCTCATCGCCTCCCGGATCAAGCAGCGCATCGCCGACCGCTACGGCGCGCAGGTCACCGTGGACGGGCGGACGTACGCGGCCTTCCCCCCGCCCGTGACGCTGCTGGAGGCCGGCGGCCTCGGCCTGCCCGCGCAGAAGGAGGAGTGGCTGCGCGGTCTCGCCCAGGCCGCGCTCGACGGCGTGCTCACCTCCGAGCACCTGCGCGCGCTGGACCCGCAGGAGGCGCTCGCCGAGCTGCGTGCCCTGCCCGGCGTCGGGCCGTTCTCCGCGGGGTTGATCCTGATCCGCGGCGCGGGCGCCCCTGACGCGTTCCCCGGCGACGAGCCGCGCCTGTTCGCCATCCTGCGGGAGGCGTACGGCCTGCCCGAGGACGCGCCCCCGGCCGCCTACCGGAAGCTGGCCGACGCCTGGCGGCCCTACCGCTCCTGGGCCTCCTTCCTGTTCCGGGCGACCGCCTACGGTGTCACGGACGATCAGGAACGCGTGCCGGCCCGGTGAGGCGGGGCTCTGACCGGGTCCCGCCACCTCCCGCCAGGGACGGTGGCGGCATAGTAGGGGGAGCCGACGGCACCCCCAACGACGGAGAAGGGCAGATGGACAACCACATCTATGTCACCCGCACGCTGACCGACGCTGCCATGGCGAAGGTCCGCGAGCTCAACCGTCCCGTGATCGTCGGAGGGGAGGAGCCGCCCGACCGCGCCACGCTGCTGCGCGACGTGGCGGGCGCGGGGGCGGTGGTGTGCACGCTGACCGAGCGGATCGACGCGGAGGTGCTCGACGCCGCGGGGCCCGGCCTGCGCGTCGTCGCCAACACGGCCGTCGGCTACGACAACATCGACGTGGCCGCGGCCACCGCGCGGGGCGTCCGGGTGACCAACACCCCCGGCGTCCTGGACGGCGCGACGGCCGACCTGACCTTCGCGCTGATCCTCGCCGCCTCCCGCCGCGTGCTCGACGGCGACCGGCTGATCCGCGAAGGGACTCCCTGGATCTGGGGGCCGCGGATGATGCTCGGCATCGACCTCAGCGCGGGCGCGACCCTCGGCGTGGTCGGGTACGGCCGGATCGGGCGGGCGGTGGCCCGTCGCGCGCGGGCGTTCGACATGTCCGTGCTGGCCACGCCCACGTCCTCGCCGCTCACGGAGGAGGACCGCCTCGGCGTCGAGTTCGTCGCGCTGCCGGAGCTCCTGGAGCGCAGCGACGTGGTGACCCTGCACTGCCCGCTGACGCCCGAGACCCGCCACCTCATCGACGCGGCCGCGCTGCGCCGCATGAAGCCCACCGCGGTCCTGGTCAACACCGCGAGGGGCGGCATCGTCGACGAGCAGGCCCTGATCGAGGCGCTGCGGTCGGGGGCGCTCGCCGCGGCCGGGCTGGACGTGTTCGAGGGCGAGCCGCGGGTCGACCCCGAGCTGGCCAAGCTCCCCAACACCGTGCTCACGCCGCACATCGGCAGCGCGGGGACGGCGACGCGCGAGCGCATGTGCGGCCTGTCGGTGGCCAACGCGGCCGCCGTGCTCGCCGGGGGCGCCCCGCTCACGCCGGTGAACTGAGGGCCGACAAGGGGTTGCCGTAGTCGCGCGAGTGCGCGATGAGCCCGTCCCGGACCGTGATGATCATGACGTACGTACTGGAGAACGGCCGGCCCGTGGCGGTGATGGACCCGTGCAGGGTGAACTCGGCCACCACCACGTCCGGGTCGGCGGTCTCCAGCAGGTTGATCGCCTCCGCACGCTCGAAGCGCCGGAGGCCGGCCGCCGCCTCGAGCCTGTCGCGCAGGTGATCGCTGCCTGTCGAGCGGGTGGGCACTCCGGGCGGGGCGAACGGGATCTCGATGACGACGTCCGGCGCATACAGGGCCACCAGCGCGGCGTGGTCGTTGGCCACCGAGGCCTCGATCAGCCGCGCGGCGACCTCCTTGGCGGTGGCGGCACCCGGCGTCAGCCGCGCGGCGACCTCCTGGGGGGTGAGGGTGCCCGGCGTGGGCTGGGCGGCGGCGAGCATCGCGGCCAGTTCGGGCAGCAGGCCGACAGCTTCGGCGGCGCCCACGGGGTTGGGATAGTCGAGGTAGGAGAGCACGGCGCCGTCGCGGACGCGGATCACCCCGAGGGAGGAGGCGAACCGGAACGGCGCGCCACCGTCGCGCACGCTCCCGGCGGGCTCGAACTCGACGACGGCCACCTCCGGATCAGTGGTCTCGTAGACGGTGGCACGGACGTCGTCGAAGCGCAGCGCCTGCGCGATGCCATCGGAGGCACCCCGCTTCATGTGCTCGCGGATGACCTGCGCGCCCTCGAACCGGCGCGGCTGCCCGGGCATGCCGAACCGCAGCTCGTAGACGGCGTCGTCGGCGAACACCGCGGTGAAGGCGTCGGCATTCCTATGTGCCAGGGCTTGACGCAGGTGCTCGATGACCGCACGGACGTTCTCGGACATGGCGAATCTCCTGTGGAAAAGGAACCGGCATATAATCGGAACGCGCGCCCCGGTTTCGTGGTCGACAATACGGAACGCGCGCCCCGCTTGTCTACCTGAATGGAGGCTCCCCTCATGACGCCGGACAAGCCGCTGCGCGCGGACGCCCGCCGCAACCGCGCCCGCGTGCTGGCAGCCGCCGAGGCCGCGTTCTCGGCCGAGGGCATGGCGGTGCCGCTGGACGAGATCGCCCGACGGGCAGGCGTCGGCGCCGGAACGGTGTACCGGCACTTCCCCACGAAGGAGGCGCTGTTCGAGGCCGTGATCCACGAGCGGATCGAGCAGTTCGCCAAGGAAGCCCGCGCGCTTTCGGCGGCCGAGCGGCCCGGAGCGGCGTTCACCGCGTTCCTGACCCGCCTGGTCGATCAGGCCATGCTCAACAAGGCGCTGTGCGACGCACTGGAGGCCGCGGGGTCGCCCGTCAAGCCGCTCGACGGCACGCAGCGTGACATCTGGGCCGCCTTCGCCACCCTCCTGGCCGCCGCCCAGCGCGACGGCACCGTCCGTACCGACATCGACCTCTCCGACCTGCGGGCCCTGCTGTCGGGCGCGCTCGCCATGGAGCGCCACGCCCGCGCCGGCGACCGCCCGCCGGGCCGGATGACCGAACTCCTCTTGGATGCCCTGCACGCCCGGCGGTGACGACTCCCCTCGCGACGCAGGGTTTCTCTCCCTTCTGTTCGGAAAGTGGGAGTGCGTCCGGAGCTTCCGGGGGGATACGACCAGAAAGGCATGACATGAGCGCCAAGGACAAGCTCCGCCACAAGGCGGAGGAGCTCAAGGGTCGGGCGAAGAAGAACGTCGGGGACGCCACCGACGACGAACGGATGCAGTCCAGGGGACGCACCGAGCAGACCAAGGGCAGCATGAAGCAGGCGGGCGAGAAGATCAAGGACGCCGGCAAGAAGGTCAAGGGCGCCTTCAAGAAGTGACGGTCGCCCAGGGTACGGATCCGCCCTCGTGTCTCATGGCGCGAGGGCGGGCCGACTGAGCACGGTGAGTGGAGCCCTGCCTACGAACCCGCAAAGTAGGATAACCAGACCAGAAATGTCCGCCCCACAGGAATGTGCCGACGTGTGCGCTGTATTCCTTGCGCAGCATCCGGGCCAAGACTCCCTTCAGTGAGCTGACGAGTGCGGACAGGGCGCCCTTGGGCGGGTAGTGAACCAGCAGGCGGACGTGGTCGTGCTCGCCGTTGAGCTCGCACAGTTCGACCTCGAAGTCGGCGCATACCGCGCAGTTCTTCGCAGCGGATCAGCATTTCGTCGGTGAACACTCCACGCCGGTACTTTGCCACAAACACTAAATGGGCATGGTGGATATAGACGACATATCATTCCCTTTCGCATCGGGGTTCGAATTCCAACGCGGGGACATAAACCAAACGATATGATCCGTGCGTGGAGAAGGTGAAACGAACTCGTGCGCACACGGCGCGACTCGACCTCAGTCCGGCCCAGGCGGCCGTTGTGGACGGGCAAGCCCACACCGCGCGTGCCTTGTGGAATCTGCTCCACGAGTTCACGACCTTCCACCAGGGCCGCCTCCCGTCATTGAAGGAATGCGACGCGGCGATTCGCCAAGCCCGCCACGAGATCGACTGGATGGGGCAACTCCCCGCTCAGGCCGCGCAGGCCGTACTGAAGACCTACCGGCAGGCGTGGGCGAACTTCTTCAACCCCGACCACTCGGCCAAGCGCCCAACGTTCAAGGCACGCCTCCGGTCCCGGATGGCCGTGGACGTCCCCCAGGCCCGCGACTTGCAGATTAGCCGAATCAACCGCAGGTGGGGCGCGGTGAACCTGCCCAAGGTCGGGCGGGTGAAGTTCCGGTGGACAAAAGAACTGCCCGGCCTAACCAAAGGCGGACCCTCCGGGAGGGTCACTGGTGCTCGCCTGGTGAAAGACGCCTACGGGTGGCACATCGTCTTCCGTACCGAACTACTCGGATCCGCCCCCGTCCCGCACACCGGGCCGAAGGTCGGCATCGACCGGGGCATCACGGTCCCCCTGGCCCTGTCCAACGGTCAACACCTTCGGCACGGCCCGCGGCTCACCGAGGGGGAGAACGAGCGGCTGCTGCGTCTGGAACGCAAAAGCGCCCGTCAGCGTGCCACCCGCAAGAAAGGCGACCCGGTATCCAACCGGGAACGCCGCACCTACGACCAGATCGCCCGGCTCCGCGCGACAGCCAAGCGCCGAGCCGTCGACTGGCAGCATCAGAGCACGACCGACCTTGCACGGCGATTCAGCGCGATCGTGGTCGAAGACCTGAACATCACCGCCATGATGGCCTCAGCGTCGGGGACTGTGCAGGAGCCGGGCGTCAACGTCGCCCAAAAGCGGGGCCTGAGCCGCTCGATCGCGAACCAGGCGTGGGGCCGAACGGTCGAGTTCCTGACCTACAAGAGCGCCGACCATGGCGGTCTGCTCACCAAAGTGCGTCCGCACGGCACCAGCCAAGAGTGCCACCGCTGCCACACCACCACCCCAGGATCACGCGAAACGCAGTCCCGGTTCGTGTGCAAGAACCTGGCGTGCGGATGGACCGGCAACGCCGATACCAACGCCGCCCGAAACCAGCTTCATCGGTACAACTCTGCCGCCGGACGGGCGGTCACAGGACGTGGAGACTCCGGGATACCGGGGCCTGTGAAGCGTCAAGCATCCTGTCCCGCAGTCTCGCCCGCACCCGCGCTGCGAGCTGCTGCGTAAGCAGCGCAGGAACCCTCCACATCCATGTGGAGGAGCACGTCAAGTCACTTACGAGTGGGCCGGCAAGCCCTCGTACGGCTCCGTCGCCTGACCGTGCGGCGCCTGGTCACCCGTCCCGCCGGGAGACGGTGAGCATGTGGTTGCTGACCCCGAGAAGCGACGGCACGGACTCCATCGAGCGCTGGGCCTCGAGCAGGAGCGCCCGGCGTTCCGGGTCGTCGAGCCAGTCGTCGACGTCGCCGTAGAGCGCGAACGCGCCCTCCAGCGCGTACCGCTCGACCTCGGGGAACCCGGCGTCGGCGAACTCCCCGGGAACCTCGTCCGGATCGTGGAAGTAGCCGGTGAAACCGCGCGCGGGAGAGAGCATGATGCCGTCCACCATGGCCGCGTGTGCGGCCCGCCGCTGCGGTTCGTCCAGGTAGGCGCCTGTGTAGACCGTGTCGTGCACGGCCGCGTAGCGGCTGATGGTCGCGGCCGCCACCAGACCGCCGGGCCGTACGGCACGGCGGGCCTCCGCCAGGGCCCGCACCCGGTCGGCCCGCTCGTGCAGGTGGTAGAGGGGGCCGAGCAGCAGGACCGCGTCCACGCTCGCGTCCGGCACCGGCAGTCGCCGCGCGTCGCCCAGCCGCGCGGTCACGCCGGTCAGCTCCCCGGCGCGCGCCACGTGCAGCGGGATCGGGTCCAGCAGCTCGACCTCGTAGCCGTCGGCGCTCAGCCACTCGGCGTGCGCACCGGGGCCGCCGCCCACGTCCAGCACCCGGGCGGGCGGCGGCGGCAGCGTGCGGCGCAGCACGTCCTGCGTGCGCCAGAACTCCAGCCGGTTGCGCCCTTCGCGCAGCCGGGCGTGCTCCCTGTCCTGCTCGTAATAGGCGTGCAGCTCCCGTGTCACCGTCATACCTGATCTTGACGGGCCGCCTGCCCGGCTCTCAAACGGTTTACGTACAGGGGTCAAGTTCTCACCGCCGCCAGGCGTGCCGTCCGGCCAAGTCGCAACGGCGCGCCTAACGTGACCGGATGGAGACACCGGATGGGGCTGACATCGCCGACGTGACCACGTACGTCATCGGTGAGTGCGCGCGGTTCGGCACGCGGCTGCGGACGCTGACCCGCCGGCTCGGCCCCGCCGCGGCGGTCGCGGCCGAACGCGAGGAGCTGACGCAGGCCATCGCCTACGCCAGCGCCGCCCTGGCCGATCTGCTCCTCACCGTGCACCCGGTCCAGCACGAGGACCTGCAGCACCTCCTGATCGATCGCGCCAACGGTCACCGCCACCCGACCCGTGACCGCGGCCCTCGGGAGCCCGCCGACGCCGGAGCGCCCGGCCCGGCCACCCGCCAGCACCCGTCGGTCCGTGACCTGCCATGGGTGGCCACGGCTTGACGGGAAGTTGGCGCCCGTCGTCCCTCCGGCACGTTTCGGCGGCCGTCACCGGGCACGGAGCACGGTAGGCCCGCCGGCGTGCACCGGCGCGGCCGCCCGACGGAGGGGAGCCCGCCATGGCCACGCAGGACGATGTGATCGAGGTCCTGGTCAGCGATCACCGCGAGGTCGAGCAGTTGTTCGGCGAACTGGAGCAGATGACCGGCAGCATCGGCGAACAGGCCAAGACCCTGGCGGAAAAGGTGGTCATCGAGCTGGTCAGGCACTCGATCGCCGAGGAGTGGTACCTGTATCCGGCCGTGCGCGAGCACGTGCCCGGTGGCGACAAGCTGGCCGATCAGGAGCTCTCCGAGCACGCCGAGGCCGAGCGGACGATGAAGCGGCTGGAAGGGCTGGAGCCCGGCGAAAGGGAGTTCTGGCCCACCATGGAGCTCCTGATGAGCCAGATCAGGGAGCACGTCCGGGAGGAGGAGAGCGACCTGTTCCCGCGGCTGCGCCAGGCCTGCCCGCCCGAGCGGCTGGCCGAGCTGGGCGGCAAGGTCGAGGCGGCCAAGAAGCTGGCGCCCACCCGCCCGCACCCCCTGGCGCCCGACAGCCCGCCCGCCGGCAAGCTGCTCGCGCCGGGAGCCGGACTCGTGGACCGCATCCGCGACGCCATCACCGGCCGGGGCCGCTCCTGACCTGTGGATCACCCAAAAGGAATTGACGTGCCCGTTCCGCAATCGTCGACCGGGCCCGTGACGATCGAGGCGGGGAAGGGGAACGGAAAGGGGGGCCACGAGAACGTACCGGCAGGGAGGCATGACCGAATCCAGCGGAATCGAGCGCATGCTGGTCGCACTGCTCGAGGCCAGTCACACGAGCACGCTGGAGCGCCTGCCGGCGCTGGCCACCGAGTACGGCGCGCACGCCGGCCTCGGCGAGGTGACGATCTACCTCGCCGACCTGCAGCAGATGACGTTGCGTCGGCTGCGCTGCCCCGGCGCCCATGACCGGCCCGCCGAGGAGCTGCGCGTGGACGGCAGCCTGGGGGGACGGGCCTTCCAGGAGGTACGCTGCCTGCCGCAGAGCGGGGAGCACGGCGAGCGCCACTGGTGGATCCCGCTGCTGGACGGCACCGAACGGCTGGGACTGCTGCGGATCCGCAGCGACGCGGACGACGTCCCGCCGGCCGCCGTCCACCTGGCCAGCCTGGTCGCGCTCCTGGTCGTCAGCCAGCGCCCGCAGAGCGACGAGTACCAGCGCCTGCTGCGTTCGCGACCGATGAACGTGGCAGCCGAGATGCAGTGGCAACTGCTCCCGCCGCTGACCTTCTCCACCCCTGAAGTGACCGTGGCAGCCGTGATCGAGCCCGCCTACGAGGTGGGCGGCGACGTGTTCGACTACGCCCTGTACGGCGACACCCTGCATCTCGCCGTCTTCGACGCGATGGGCCACGACGTCTCGGCGGGCCTGACTGCCAACCTGGCCATGGCCGCCAGCCGCAACCACCGCCGCCAGGACATGGACCTCACCGCCAACAGCAAGGCCATCGAGCGGGTGCTGATCCAGGAGTTCGGCCGCGGCACCCGGTTCGTGACCGCCGTCATGGCCGACCTGAACCTGCGCACCGGCCTGCTCACCTGGATCAACCGCGGCCACCCGCTGCCGGTGCTGATCCGCGGCGGCCGCTGGATCACCACGTTGACGTGCCCGCCCGCCCACCCTCTCGGCCTGGACCTCGGCATCCCCGTGACCGTCTGCCAGGAGCAGCTGGAGCCGGGCGATCGGCTGCTGCTGTACACCGACGGCATCGTCGAGGCCGGCGCCGCTCAGGGCAGCGAGTTCGGGCTCGCCCGGTTCGTGGACTTCATCATCCGCCACAGCAGCTCCAGCCTGCCCGTCCCCGAGACGCTGCGCCGGCTGGTCAAGAGCATCCTCGACTACCACCACGGCGAGCTGCACGACGACGCCACCGTGGTGGTGACCGAATGGCATGGTTTCGCCGGATCGGCTCTCCCGGAGGGAACATCATGAGTGACGCGTACGACCAGGTGGCGATCGTCACCGGGGCGGACTCCGGCATCGGCAAGGCCACCGCCGTGGCCCTCGCCGAGCAGGGGTTCGACGTCGGCATCACCTACCACACGGACCGCGAGGGCGCGGAGGACACGGCGGCCCAGGTACGCGCGCTGGGCCAGGTGCCGGCGGTGCGCGGGCACGACCTGACCGATCCCGAACGGGCGTCGGCGGTCGTCGACGAGCTGGCCGAGGAGCTGGGCGGGGTCGGCGTGCTGGTCAACAACGCGGGCACCGGCACGAGCGAGCCGCTGCTCGAGATGGGCTACGAACGCTGGCGCTCCGTCCTGGCGGTGGACCTCGACGGGGCGTTCCTGTGCGCGCAGCGGGCCGCCAGGCGCATGGTCGCGTCGGGCAGGGGCGGCCGCATCGTCAACGTCACCAGCGTGCACGAGGAGTACCCGAGGGTGGGGGCGGGGCCGTACTGCGCGGCCAAGGGCGGGCTGCGCATGCTCAGCCGGGTGCTGGCGCTGGAGCTGGCGGAGTACGGCATCACCGTGAACTCCGTGGCGCCCGGCGAGATCGCCACCCCGATGACCGGGCAGGAGGACCTGCCGCCGCAGCCCGGCACCAGGCCCGGCTACCCCGTCCCCCGGCCCGGGGACGCCCGCGAGGTGGCCGCGGTCGTGGCCTTCCTCGCGAGCCCGTCCTCGTCATATGTCACCGGGACGACCGTGTTCGTCGACGGCGGGCTGGGGCTGATGGGGCCCCAGGCCGCCGGCTCCCTCGGCTCAGGCGACTGGCGTAACGGTTGAGCCCAGGGCGGCCGCTCAGCGCTCGCAGCGCACCGGATAGGTGGCCTGGGCCGCGGGCTTGTTGTGGTTCAGGACCTCGATCCTGACCGTTCCGTCGGTCCTGGCCGGCCGGCTCCAGCTCCAGGCCTGGATGCCGAGGACGCCGCTCTCCGGGATCTTGTGGGTGAACGTCTCCCGGTCCTGGCCGTCGATCACCCACTTGTAGGTGACCTCCGTGCCCGGCGCCGCCCTGAACTCGCCGAAGGCGGTCATGTACGGGTCGGCCACGCAGTCCCCGTAGTAACCCATGGGCTCGATCTGGGTGATCTGCACCGTGCCCGGGGAGGGTTCGGCCGGCACGCACGCCCAGCTGTACGGCTCCTGCTTGGCGGGCTTGTTCTGGTTCAGGATCTCCAGCCGGACCACGCCGGTGCCGCCCGACTTGGCGTTGCTGTACCAGAAGTCGCCGATCCTGCTCCGGACACCCGGCTTGAGCTGGGCGGTCCTGAGCGTGCCCGGCTTGCCGTCGACGACCAGCCGGTACTTGACCTCCGCCTCGCGATCCGTCGTGACCATCGCGTCGGCCCGCAGGCTGAACGCGCTGTCGCACCGGCCGTGGAAGTGGGAGGTCAGCATGTACTCGAAGGTCAGCTTGGCGTCGCCGCCCGCGTCGGCGCAGGCGAGGGTGAACGTGCGCTCCGCCGGCTCGGCGGGGCCGCCCTCGGCCATGAGACCGAGGGTATGGGTGCCGTTCCTGGTGGAGTCGAGGCTCCAGGCGGCGGAGACCTCACGCGTGCGGGGCTGGTCGCCGGCTGGGAAGTCGACGACCTGCTCCTGCCACTTGGAGCCGTCGAGGATCCACCGGTACGTGACCTTCCGCGCCGGACCGGCCGGGAGCGAGACGCGGCCGGTCGCCTGGTAAGCGATGGGCTCCAGGCAGTCGCCCTCGTAGTCGCCCGGCGTGACGTCCACGATCTGCGGCACCGGCTTCTGCGCGGGCGGCTCAGTCGTCGGGGTCGGCGTCGGGGTCGGCGTCGGGCTCGTCGTCGGCGTGGGGGTGGGGGTGGGCTGCGGCCCGGTCCCGCAGGTCACCTGGTACGCGGCCCGTCTCGAGTCGTGACCGCCGGCGGCGAGGATGCGGATGGCCTTCCAGCCGCTGCCGGAGCTGCCCACGGCCAGCGGCAGCGTGACCTGCCGGCTGCGGGGCCCGCCCGCCGCGAAGAAGAGCGACTCGGGCCGCCCCTCCCCCGCGCTGCTGTCGATCCACCGGTAGTCGACCCTGGCGGGCGTGCGCGACACCTGGATGGTGCCGGTGAACGTCACCGTCGTCGGGCAGGCGCCGCGGTAGGTCGCCGGGTCGGCGGTCACGTCGGCCGCGGCGACCAGGGGCCCGCCGGGCCGTGCGGGCAGCGGGTGGGAGACGTCCCACACCTCGCTGGGGCCCGCGCAGACGACGCTGAACCGCGCCTTGGCCGACAGGCCCCTCCTGCCGACGATCTCCACGGCCTGCCAGCCGGAGGTGCTGCGGTCGAACGTCTGGCGGTCCGTCACGGCCACCCTCCGCGTGCCGTTCACGCGGAAACTCTTGATGGCGCCCTTGCTGCCGTCACCGCGTACCCAGCGGTAGCGCACGACTCCCCTGCCCTTGGCGGCCACCACGGCCGAGAAGCCGACCGTGGTGGGGCAGGCGCCGGACTGCTTGGCGGGGCTCGCCTTGACCTTGGCCACAGCCGTCCTGACGGCCGGGGCGGCGGGGGCGGCGAGCGCAGGTGGGGCGGCCAGCAGGCTGCCGAGCAGCGCGGCACCCAGCAGCAACGCTGTCCTTCTCATCGGGGGTCCCTTTCTCTTCATCGAGCGGGACCATGCTCCACGGAGCGGCTTGGGAGTCACTTGGACCCCTCTTGTAACGCGCGAAGTCAGACGCCCTTCACCGCGTACGTGACCAGCGTCGTGAGCACTTCCTTGACCGACTCGCGCTCGCGCACGTCGCACAGCACGATCGGGATGCTCTCGTTCAGCGCGAGCGCCCGCCGTACCTTGGCCGGGTCGTAGCGGCGGGCGCCCTCGAAGCAGTTCACGCCCACCACGAACGGGACCCCGCGCTGCTCGAAGTAGTCCACCGCGGGGAAGCAGTCCTCCAGGCGTCGGGTGTCGGCGAGCACGACGGCGCCGAGCGCGCCCAGCGCCAGTTCGTCCCACATGAACCAGAAGCGGTCCTGCCCGGGGGTGCCGAACAGGTACAGCCACAGCCCCTCGCGGATGGTGATGCGGCCGAAGTCCAGCGCGACGGTGGTCGTGGTCTTGGACTCCACGCCTGAGGTGTCGTCCACCCCGATGCCCCGCTCGCTCAGCAACTCCTCGGTGTGCAGGGGCCGGATCTCGCTGATCGTGCCGACCATGGTCGTCTTGCCGACGCCGAAGCCACCGGCGATGAGGATCTTGATGGCCAAGGCGGAGGCGACCGCCGTCGCCCCCGGCTCAGAGGCTGCGTAGTCCATGCAGAACTTCCCTGTAAATCCGTTCGTCGATCGTCTGCGCCACGGGGCGCGGACGTTCGATGGTGACAAGCCCCTCCCGCCGCAGATCGCCCAGGATCACCCGGGTGATGTTGAGCGGCAGCTTGAGGTGCGCCGCGACATCCGCGACGGGGGTGGGCTTCTGGCACAGCGACAGCACGGCGCGGTGCTCGGGGATCAGTTCCGCGGGCTCGTAGGAGCCGCTGACTGTCGTGACGATGGCCACCAGGTCGAACGTCTCTCCCTGCGGCCGCGCCCGGCCCCCGGTGAGCCCGAAGAGCCGGAGCAGCGGCCCTGGATCCTCTCCGGTCACAGTCTCGCGCCGTTCCAGGCGGGTGCCGGCGCCGCTCCCCTCGGCTGGGAGGAGAGGTGCTCGCCGACCCGCTTGACGAGGAGGGCCATCTCGTACGTGACCATGCCCAGCTCGGCGTCGCCCGAGGCGAGCACGGCCAGCCGGGCGCCCTGTCCGGCCGCGGTGACGAAGAGGAAGCCCCCCTCCATCTCGATGATCGTCTGCCGCACGCCGCCGAGGGCGAAGTGCCGTCCGGCGCCCATGGCGAGGCTGTGGCTGCCGGCGGAGATGGCGGACAGGTGCTCGGCGTCCTCCCGGGTCAGGCCCCGGGAGCCGCCCATGGCCAGCCCGTCCGCGGACAGCACGATGGCGTGCCTGATGCCGGGAACACGCTGGGTGAGGTCGTCGAGCAGCCAGCTCAGTTCGCTTCTGGAGTCAGGCATCGGGATGGTCGTCCTTTCGGTTCCGCAAATCTCGTCCCTGCTCGGCCTGGCGGCGACCTTGCTGCCAGCCGCGTTGCATGGACGACATGATCTGGGCGAGCTCTTCCGGCGAGCGCGCCGAGACGGCGCGCCGGTCCCCGCTCCTGGCGGCGGCACGGAGCTGGGGAGCCATGTTGGTCTGCGGCACCCGCATCGGCAGCCCGTCGAGGTCCTCCTCCGCCGCCGGGGCCAGGTCCGTGACGCTCCACTCCCCCGGCCGGCCGGAAGAGGCGGCGGGGCCGGGCACCGGCGTCGGGATCGGCCCGGTGACGTGCTCGCCCGCCGGCCCGCGCGCCGACCCGTTCGCAGGGCCGTACCCCGACCCGTTCACTGGGCCGTGCCCTGATCCGTGCCCTGATCCGTGCCCTGATCCGTTCACAGCGCCGTTCACAGCGCCGTTCGCAGCGCCGTGCGCCGGTTCGTGAGCGGGGCCGGTCGCGGGCTCGGGCTGGGGCGCGCTCTCGGTCATGGGCTCCGTTCTCTGCGCGGGGGCTTCGAACCAGGTCCCGCGCTCGACATCGGTGACGGCCGTCCCGTTGGCCCGGCCCTCGGCGGGGCCCGTGCCGAGCGCGCGCATGGGCCTGCTCGCGCGGGCGACGACGTGCTCCGCCGGGGCCACGGCCGGCGGCTGGGTGTTGGCGAGCAGGGTGGCGGGCAGCAGCACGATCGCGGTGGTCCCGTCGTACGGCGAGGGGCGCAGCGAGACCTTGATCCCGTGCCGGGCCGCGAGCCTGGACACCACGAAGAGGCCGAGCCGGTCGCTGTCGGCCAGGTCGAACTCCGGCGGGTCGGCCAGCCTGGCGTTGATCTCGTGGAGGGTGGTGGGGTTCAGGCCGAGGCCCCGGTCCTCGACTTCGAGCGCGAAGCCGTTGGCCGCCGTCATGCTGCGGACGTGCACGGTCGTGTCGGGCGGGGAGAAGGCGGTGGCGTTCTCCACCAGCTCGGCCACCAGGTGGATCACGTCGGTGACCGCGCCGCCGACCAGGAGCGGGGCGTTCGGCATCGGCACGACCGTGACGCGGGTGTAGTCCTCGACCTCCAGCACCGCCGCGCGTACGACGTCGAACAGCGGCACCGGGTCGCGCCAGCGGCGCGCGGGGACGGAGCCGGACAGGATGATCAGGTTCTCGGCGTGCCGCCGCATGCGGGTGGTCAGGTGGTCGAGCTTGAACAGGTCCTCGAGGACCTCCGGCTCGTCGACCCGGCGCTCCATGGTGTCGAGCATCGCGAGCTGGCGGTGGAGCAGCGCCTGGTTGCGCCGGGCCAGGTTGAGGAAGACCTGGCCGACGCCCTTGCGCAGGGTCGCCTGGCCCACCGCGGCCTCGACCGCCGTGCGGCGTACGGCGGAGAACGCGTGCACCACCCGGTCGACCTCGGCCGTGTCGGCGGCGTCGAGGTCGGGAGCCTCGGTGGCCGGGTCCACGTCCTCGCCTCGGCGCAGCCGCTCGACCAGCCAGGGCAGCCGCTTCTCGGCCAGTTCCACCGCCGACCCCTGCAGGCGGCTGAGCTCGGCGATCAGCGAGCGGCCGAACCGGTACGACAGCGCCACCGACGCCAGCACCGCCGCCAGGCCCAGGACGAGGACGAGCCCGATCCGCCAGTACGCGCCGGTCTTCAGCGCGTCGGCCTCCGCCGTGGTGCGGGCCAGCTCCGTCTCGGTGTCGCGGTTGATCGCACCGAGGAGGGCGTCGATGTCGCTCCGCCACTGGGAGGGGTTCACCGGCGGCGCGCCACCGCTGGTGTCCCACGTGAACAGCAGGTCCTCTGTCTCCAACAGCCTCCGGTACGGGCCGCCGTCGACCAGCTTGTCGTAGTTCACCCGCAGCTCGGGGCCGATGTCGCGCTCGGCGTTGGCGAAGATGAGCCTGCGGCTGGTGAACGCGGCGACGAACGCGGCCCGGTCGACCGGCGTCATCCTGCGGTGCACCATCGTGCTGGTGAGCACGGCGTGCTCGCGGCCCAGGTACTCAGCCGTGGCGCTGTAGGCGGCCATGCCGCGCACCGATCGGAAGGACGAGACGTCGCTCAGCGCGTCGCGGTCGTTGAACTGCTTGTTGGCCACGCTGATCAGGTTGTTGTACGCGTCGATCATCGCCACCGGCGGAGCGAGCACGCCGCCGTCGGCGGACTCGCGCAGCGCCTGCAGCCCGTCGAGCGCCTGAAGCAGCGCGTGCACCTGGGCCGGGGTCCCACCCGCCTGCCCGTCAACGGATCCGACGATCTGGCGCAGGCGTTCGGCCTTGGCATCGGTGGCCCGCCGCTGCGCGGCCAGCGGCGCGTACCTGGCCGTGCCGCGTGGCGCCTCGGCCGAGAGCTGCCGCTCCCTCTGTAACTCCACGATGAGCTGGTGCACCGGCGAGCCGATGGCCTCCCAGCGGTCCTGTGCCTGGGAGACCGTGACGATCTCGTCCACGCTCGAGTAGGCGATGAAGCCCCACAAGGCGACCATGGAGACCAGCGGAAGCAGGAGGATCCTGAGCAGCTTGGTACGGATCGGTGGGGGCGAACTCATCCTTCATGTCCAATTCCGCGCATGGCGATGCGCTTCTGGGCAGTCGTGAACCGGCACCGCCCCCGAGAACCTCTGCCACGACTGGCATTGTGGTCCGTCCACTATGCCGATGGGGCAGAAGTACTTCAAGGTACAGATGCGAAGATTCACCGCGAATGGCGGGTTGACTCTTTGTCAGCACACGGTTCGTGACCGTGACAGTTGGCATCTCACGCAGAGTTACAGAACGGGACTCGAAATGACGGCCGGTCAGGCCGGCCGGCGGCAGCTTGATCGTTTCCGGATGTCCGATAACCTCGGCCGGCCGCCGCATGCCGGCAGCCCTCATTCCAGCTAGCTAGCACGCCGAGGTGCCGTTTCCCGGGATCGAAGATGGGTGCTGGTGGTGAAGACGGCGACCCTCCGCAGCGGGAATCGTAGGGCAGTACGAGCAGGCTTCTCAGCCGAGGAAGGGAGGCGATGACCATCGACATCCACGGTCTGCCGGTCATGGGTTACGTCATCTTGCGCTGTTCCGGGCCGCGCCCGCTGAGCAAGACGGACACACTCCACCGTGACCGACCATTCATCCCGAGCCCGGACGGTGACCGCACGCGCGTCCTGGAGACGGCGGCCCGCCGGCTGCGCGGGCTCGTGCACAGGGCGAGATCCGTGCTCCAGGAGCACCACGCGTCGTGGGAACTGCCACAGGATCCGGCCTCGATACCGGCCGGGCGTCACCTCATCAGCAACAAGCTCAGCGAATGGGGAGTCCATCGGCGCAGCGAGATCATGGACACCATGCAACTGCTCGCCAGCGAGCTGCTCACCAACGCCGTGGAACATGCCCGTGGGGACCCGGTCCTCACCCTTTCGGCCCGCGGCGACACCCTTCGCTGCGAGGTTTGGGACGAGGACCCGCGGCTCCCGTGCACCCGGCGGCACGGCCCCACCGACGAGGGCGGGCGCGGCCTCTTCATGGTCCATCTGCTGGCCAGGCGCTGGGGAGTCGATCTCACTCACACGGGCAAGGCCGTGTGGTTCGAGACCGGCTGACAGCCGCCGGGCCTGTTCGTGACCCTAGAGGTCCTCAGGAACGTCGATCATCTTGTTGAGCAGCGGCACGAGCTGCTCCTCCTCGTAATCCAGGTGCGCCTCCAGCTCCGCACCGAGCCGGTCGAGCTCGGTCGCGAGTCCGGCGGGGTCGCCGGTGTCCAGCAGGGTCCGGATCTGAGCCAGGATGCGCGCCACCACCTGGTGCTCGCCGCGCAGCCGGGTCAGCACCGTGGCCAGCTCGGGGTGCAGGCCGTCCAGGTGCGGGAAGAGGACGTCGTCCTCGCCGGCATGGTGGGCGTGCAGGGCCTGGCAGAAGGTCAGGCAGTGCTCCCGGAGGCCGGGGCTCCAGCTCGCCGTACGCCGCAGTTCCGCGAGGTCGCGGCGGAAACCGTCGTGCAGTTTCACCAGTTCGTCGCCCCATGCGATCAGCCGCTGTCCGGCGGCGCCGCCGTCGTGCGTCATGCCGTCTCCTCCCTCACCAGGCCCGGAACCCGGGCCAGAGCACCGTGCGCGTAACCGAAGATCGCAGAGACCAGGGCCGCGAGCGCGGAGGTGCCGAAGCTCCATCCCGCCCCGGAGCCGGACATCACGGCCGCGGTCACCGCGCCGGCCAGGCTGCTTCCGACGAGCCGCACCAGGGCGTTCACGCCTCCGGCCGCCGCGGTCTTGGCGGGTTCGACGTGTTCGACGGCCATCGTGCCGAGCGCCGCGTACCCGAGGCCGAGGCCCACGCCGAGGACGACTGACGCCCCGTACAGGTCGAACGGCCGGTGGTGCGCCACGCTCAGCCACAGGGTGGCCACGGCCACCAGCGAGGAGCCGCTGCCGACCAGCGACGAGGCCGAGAAGGCGCGCATGAGACGGCCCGCGAACAGCGAGACCACCAGCATCAGCAGCGCCGCCGGCAGCAGGTACAGGCCGACCTGGAGCACCGAGGCGCCCAACTCGGTCTGCACCACGGCCGACAGCGTGGTGATGGCCCCGAACAGCGCGAACCCGAGCAGCAGCGACGCCACCGTCGCGCCCACCGTCCCCCGGTGCGTCAGCATGGGGATCTCGATCAGCGGCGACGCGGCACGCCGGGCCGTCGCGACCCAGAGGGCGAACACCGCCACGGCCGCTCCGAGCAGCCCCAAGGTGGGCGGGGACGTCCAGCCCCAGGCCGCGCCCTTGGTGATGGCCAGCAGCAGGCAGACCAGCCAGGCGGCCACCAGTGCGGCGCCCACGAGATCGGGACGCCCGTCGGGCGCGGGCCGGGCCGGTTCGGGGACGAAGAGGGCGACGAGCACCAGCCCGACGGCGCCGAGCCCCGCCAGGATCCAGAACAGCGCCTGGTACGTGCCGCCGACCAGGCCCGCGAGGATCATGCCGGCGCCGCTGCCGACTCCCATCATGGCGCTCAGCACGCCGATGGCCGTGGGGAGCCGGTCGCGTGCCACCTGCTGCCTGGCCACGCCCATGGCCAGCGGCAGCACGGGCGCGGCCACGCCCTGCAGCACGCGCCCGGCGATGACCAGGGCGAGCGTGGTGGCCACGGCGCTCAGCAGGGCGCCGATGATCAGCAGGCCGAGGGTGGCCATGACCACGCGCCGCCTGCCGTACAGGTCGCCGAGGCGCGACAGCAGCGGGATGGAGACCGCTCCGGACAGCAGCGCGGAGGTCACGGTCCAGGAGGCGGAGGTGAGCGGCACCTCGAGCTGGCGCTGCAGCACGGGAAGCAGGGGCACCACCGCGGTCATCTGCAGGGTTCCCACGGCCACGGCGAACGCGAGCACGCCGACAGCCGCCCAGGAGGACTTTTTATACATGTATAGAAAGTAACATGACAGGATGCCGGCGCGTACGGGGCGGCCCCCCAAGATCTCCAGAGCGGACATCGTCTCCGCGGCCCACCGCATCATCGGCGAGGAGGGCGTACCGGGCCTGACCATGCGCAGACTCGCCCGCGAGGTGGGCGCCACGCCGATGGCTCTCTACCACCACGTCCAGGACAAGGACGAGCTGCTCCTGCTGCTCCTCGACGACTACGCGAGCGGCATGCCCCGGCCGGAGCTGCCCGACGAGCCCGGGGACGAGCGCATCGTGGCCGCCGCCGTCGCCATGCGGCAGGCGTTGACCGGCGTGCCGTGGGCCGTCGAGGTGCTCAGGGCCGACGACCTGATGTCCGTGCACGCGCTGTGGTATCCGGAGACCATCATCGACGCGGCCGTACGCGCCGGGCTCACCCCGGAGGCGGCCGTGGACCTCTACCGGATCATCTGGCACTACACCGCGGGCGAGATCACCGCGCGGGCGGCCGCCGCCCGCAGGCGCGAGGGCGGCCGGACGACGTACCGCGGCCGGCTCTTCGCCGACCTTGACGCGGCCGAGTTGCCGCGCCTGGCCGCGCTGGGCGAACGCTGGGAAGAGCTGACCGCCCGCGACACCTTCGAAAAGGGGGTACGGGCGGTCGTGCGCGGCCTGCTGCGTCCCTAGCTCGTGACGGCGCGTTCCTCCGTGAGCGCGGCCGTCGGCGTCCCCCAGGACTCGAGTCTCGTACGGATCTCCTCGGGCACGGGGTGGGCCAGCGCGTCGCGGTAGGCCTCCTCCAGGAGCGCGTCGATCTCGACGCGCCTACCCGACTCCGCGGAGCGGACGGCCGCCGCCACCATGGCGAGGCTGCGGATGTTGCCGGCGATCGTCCCCGAAGGCGCCACGCCCGTACGCAGCGCCGCGACGAATTCCACGAGCGCTCCGGCGATCTGCTCACTGCCGCCGGGCGGCACGGCGACCGCGCCGCTGACGCTGGAGGCGACCCGGTCCTCGCCGTCCCAGGTGGCCGTGCCCTCGGAGCCGGAGGCTCGCCACTCGCCGTTCCAGGACGTCTCCAGGCCGTCCGCGCACCAGCTCCCGGTGAACACGTAGCGGGCGCCGTCGTCGAAACGGAAGTTCGCCGTCGCCGCCGCGTCGCCCCGGTACCAGCTCCAGGCCGGATTCCAGCTCTCGCAGACGACGGAGACCGGCTCCGCGCCGAGCAGGTACCGGGCGGCGTCGAAGGCGTGGATGGCCATGTCGACCAGCAGCGGCTGCTCCATCTCGTCGCGGAAGCCGCCGAACCTCGGGCCGCGGAAGAAATCGGTGGTGAGCAGCCCGACCGTGCCGAGCTCGGCGAGCCGGCGCCGGTACTCCGCCAGGGCGGCGAAGTACCGGCGCGACTGGCTGATCATCAGCAGCTGCCCGGACGCCTCGGCCGCCGCGGCCTGGACGAGCGCCTCCGCGAGCGTCGGCGCCGCCGGTTTCTCGCACAGGACCGGCAGCCCGGCGAAGAGCGCCTCGGTGTTGACCGCGCCGTGCGCGGCCGGAACGGTGACGTTCACGACCGCGTCCGGCGCGGTGGGCGCGAGGAGCTCGCCGAGCGAGGCGCCCACCTTGATGTCGCCGCCGACCGCCCGTACGGCCTCCTGTGCCAGCTCCGTGTCGAGGTCGACCACTCCGACGAGCTCGACGTCGTCGGAGTCGGTCAGGGTCCGTATCCAGGCGCGGCCCATCGAGCCGGCCCCCACCTGGACGACGCGGAGCGGGCGCGCCGGATCGGCGGCACGGGCGAAACCGCTCACTCGGCGCTCTCCTTGTTGTTCATGGCGCCGCGGTAGCCGTGGCCGCCGAAGAAGTCGCCCATGTCGTAACGGAGCAGCGTGGGCAGCTCTCGCCGTGACCGGTCACCGGCCGCCCATTCGACGCCGTTGGCGATGACGTGCAGGACGTCCGGGTGGTGGTACACCGGGTAGTCCTGGTCGCCCGGGCTGAAGTAGAAGATCTTGCCGTTGCCGCGCCGGAAGGTGCAGCCGCTGCGGAAGACCTCGCCGCCGGTGAAGGAGCTGATGAAGATCAGCTCGTCGGGCGCCGGGATGTCGAACTGCTCGCCGTACATCTCCTGGGCGGGGATCTCGATGGGGTGCGGGATGCCGCGGGCGATGGGATGGGTGGGGTTCACCGTCCAGACCAGCTCGCGGTCGTTCTCGCTGCGCCAGCGCAGGGTGCACGTGGTGCCCATGAGCTTGACGAAGATCTTCGACCAGTGGCCGGAGTGCAGCACGATCAGCCCCATGCCCGACAGGACGTGCCGGTGCACCCGCTCGACCACCTCGTCGGCCACCTCCGCGTGCGCGGCGTGACCCCACCAGATGAGCACGTCGGTGTTGGCCAGCACCTCCTCGGTCAGGCCGTGCTCGGGCTCGTCCAGCGTGGCCGTGGCGACGGTCGCCTTCTCGCCCAGCCAGCCCTCGATGCCCCGCCGGATGGCGTTGTGCATGCCGTCCGGGTAGATCTCGGCCACACGGGGTTCGACCTGCTCGTGGCGGTTCTCGCCCCATACGGTGACGTTCAGCTGCACGCGCATTCCTTTCTCATTTGATCGCGCCGTTGATGGTGCCCGCCGGGATGGAGGGGGACGCATCGCTCTCAAGGGATGGACAATAGGGATGTAAAGCGCTTAACCGATCTCGTTCGTGATGCATGGTGCGCCTGTCGCTCTGTGATGTCAATAACTAGTTAAGCGATTTACCGAGGCAGCCACGAGAGGGTTACCCTGCTCTTCTCGCGCCCTCACGAGCCGGGAGGCAGCATCCATGGTCACGATGCGCGACGTCGCGGAACGCGCCAATGTCTCCATCGCCACGGTCTCCTTCGTCCTCAACGGGACCAAGCGGGTCGCGCCGGAGACGCGCGCCCGCATCGAGGCGGCCATCGAGGAGCTCGACTACAAGCGGAACGTCGTCGCCCGCGCCCTGGCCAGCTCGCACACGCGCATCCTCGCGCTGCTGCACCCCTGCCGCGAGGCCTGGCCGAACGCCACCGGCAACCAGTTCGTCATGAGCGCCGCCAACGGCGCTCGCGAGCGCGGCTACGACTTCGTCCTGTGGCCCCTGAACGACGACGAGCAGATGTCCCACCTGCTCGCCGGCGGTCTCGTCGACGGCGTGCTGCTCATGGAGGTCCAGCTCCGCGACCCCCGCGTCGACCGGCTCATCGCCTCCGGGCTCCCCTTCGCGCTGATCGGGCGGACCGAGGACGAGGAGCTGCCGTACGTCGACATGGACTTCGCCGCCACGATCGACCAGGCGGTCGAGCATCTCCGCTCGTTCGGCCACCGGCGCATGGCGCTGGTCACCCTGCGCATGAAGGACCCGGCCGGGAACGAGCCGGGCTGGATCACGCGGGTGAAATCCGCCTACCTCGACGCGATGGCGGCCCTCGGCGAGCCGGCCGCCGTCATCACCGTGGAGGGCTCCTCGGCCGGAGGACGGGAGGCGGCCCACCGGCTCAGCGAGGACTTCACGGAGGCGACGGCCGTCATCCTGGTGAACGAGCGCGCCTCGGCGGGACTGGTCAAGGGATCACGAGCGCTCGGCCGCACCGTGCCGGACGACTTGTCGATCATCTCCGCGGCGACCAGCGCCGAGTTCGGCGAGATGATCGAGCCGTCCCTCACCGTCATGGCGGCACCGGCCGCCCAGCTGGGACGCCTGGGCGTGAACGCCCTGATCGACCAGCTCGAAGGGGCCCAGGACGCTCCCCCGCACGTCCTCATCCCCTGCACCCTGGTCCCGGGCCAGTCAGTCGGCCCCGCCCCGACCCGCTAGCCGCCATTACAGAGCGGAGCCCGCCGCACATGTCCGGATCCGGCCGGACGTGCCCCCGTGCCACGGAACATCCTTTCTTCTCGTTGACGCGCGGCGCCGCCGCGCCCCGATCGAGAAGGATCTCTCATGCTCGCCAAGGTGTTCCCCATCAAGCTCAAGCCCGGCAAGCAGGCCGAGGCGGAGGCCATCGTCCACGAGTTCGCGCCGAAGGGCCCCGAGCAGGAGGACGGCACGCTGTCGTTCCGCGTCTACCGTGACCCGGCCAATGTCGACTACTTGCTCTTCGTGGAGCACTTCGCCGACCAGGCCGCCTATGACGCCCACACAGGCTCCCCCGCCTACCAGGAGCTCATCGCCGGCCGGTTCGCCGAGCTGATCGTGGAGTTCGTCGAGATCGACCACGAACTCCTGGTCGGCATCTAGCATGACGCCGACCACGAGGACGCGGGCGGCCCGCTTCAGGGCCCTCCACCAGGGCACGGTGCTCGTGCTCCCCAACGCCTGGGACGCCGCCTCCGCCGCCCTGATCGAAGCCGCGGGGGCGCGGGCGATCGCCACGACGAGCGCCGGCGTCTCCTGGGCGAACGGGGCGCCGGACGCCCACGGGCTCGGCAGGCAGCAGATGGTCGCGGCCGTCGCCCGCATCGTGGCGGCCGTGACCGTGCCGGTGACCGCCGACATCGAGGGCGGGTACGGCCCCGGCCCCGGCGACGTCGCGGCCACCGTCCGGGCGGTGGTCGAGGCCGGCGCGGTGGGCGTCAACCTCGAGGACTCCCCCGGTACCGACGGCGCGCCCTTGCTGGCGCCGCAGGACCAGGCCCGGCGCATCGCCGCGGCGCGGGCGGCGGCGGAGGAGGCCGGCGTCGATCTGTTCGTCAACGCCCGTACCGACGTCTACCTGGCCGGCGTCGGCGCGCCCGGGGACCGGCTCGCCGACGTGGAGAGGAGGGCACGGGTCTACGCCGACGCGGGCGCCGACGGGCTGTTCGTGCCGGGCCTGCTGGAGCTGGACGCCGTCGCCCGCCTGGCCGGCGGGCCGTTGCCGCTGAACGTGATGACCGGGCCCGGCGCCCCGCCGGTGCATGAGCTGGCGGCGGCGGGAGTCGCGCGGGTGAGCGTCGGCTCGGCGATCGCCCAGTCCGCGTACGGGTCAGCCGCGCGAGCGGCCGCCGAGCTGCTCACCGGCGGCACGTACGCGGCGCTGGCGAACGGCCTCGACTACGGCGCGCTCAACGCCGTCTTCCGGTAAGGGGCTCCGTGGGGCGCCGGCGCGTGCCGACCCCCACGGAGCCCCGTCTCAGCCGGTCGGCGGGGTGTAGGTCAGCTGCGCCACCCCGTGGTCGAAGCCCCGGCATCCGGCGAGGGCCGGCGTCGTTCGCGGCGCGCCCTCGGGGAAAAGCCGTGCCCCGGTGCCCAGCGCCACCGGGTAGACGGACAGGTGCAGCTCGTCGACCAGCCCGTCCGCGTCGTAGCCTCCGAGCACGGTCGAGTGCCCGTGATCGCGCCGATGGCCTCGCCCGGCGCGGGCGTGAACCCGGCCTGCCGCACCTCTCGGCGCAGCTGGGCGGCGGGCGATCCGGCGATCTAGGGCCTGTTCTGAGTTCGGATCTCTATGTGGGCTGCAGGCTTCGGATCCACAAGATGGCACCACGTAGGTGGAGCCCAGCGAGATAGCTTTC
>NZ_JBFAHJ010000032.1:130183-135919 GCF_040654115.1 Nonomuraea sp. NPDC050786 | reverse complement strand
ACTCCCCCCCCGCCCCCCCCGGCCCCGGCCCCCCGGCGCCCTCGTGCCGGGGCTGGCGGGGGGGGGCGGGGGCGGGCGCAACGTCCCGGTCCCGGGTCCATTCGACGGTGCCGCCGCCGGCGTTGCGGTAGGTGATGCGGTCCACTCCAGCCATGACCTGTCTCCTCTCGTCGTGGAGCTGGCTACTCCGGACACCCGCCCGACCCAGCGATCGGGCGGGCACCCGCAACGGTCAGCGGTGTTTGGCCGCCGTCTTGGCGGCGTGGTAGTCGGCGTCCAGTTCGGCGGCGTAGACATCGCGCCGGCACGGGGAGCACCGGTACCGCACGGGGCCGCTGTCGAGCGGGTTGCGACAGTGGGGGCAGTGGGGTTGGGCCATCATGGAGATTGCCTTTCGATCTCTCCGAAGGGGATGGAGGGTGCGGGCGCGCCCGTCGTGGATGGTCTTGGCGGATTGGCCACGGTGGTGCGCGCCCGTCCAGGTGTCAGCGCCCCGTGTGGGCGAGGATTGTGTTCATGCGGGCGAGACCCTCATCGACCAGGGCAAGGAGCCGGTCGGCCTCGGCCATGGTCGCGTCGTCCAGGGCGCTGGAGGTGTTCGCTTCGAGGACCTCCGCATCGGGCGGCGCCATGGTCAGTGCTTGCCGGTGCCGTCGCAGGTGGGGCATTGAGCGGCCAGGGCGAGCCCGTTGGCCGCCGGGGTGCCGACGATTTGGCCGGTGCCGTTGCAGTCCAGGCAGGTGGCCTTGCGGGAGGTCATTGCGGGCATGGTTGTTCTCCTGTCGTCGCGAGAGCGTGGGTGTGGAGCTGACTGCTCCGGGCACCGCCCGACCCCGAGGGGAGGTCGGGCGGGCACCCGCAACGCCGCTACGACCACTTCCGGTGGCTGCGCTCGGCAGCCCACGCCTGGATCTCTTCACGCGTGTCAGGCCGATTGGTGATCGTCCCGACCTCCCTTTGTCGGCGTTCCGCCTCCTCCAGCGCTGCCGCGCCGATGAAACCCAAGCGTTCAAGCATCGCCCTGTACTCACGGGAGAGCTTCAATGTCGTTGTCCTTTCGCTTGTGTGATCAGCTCGCCATCACGGACACCTCGTGGCCCTTGCCGCAGGAGCCGACGAAGAGGCCCTTCATGTCGTCGCTGTAGGCGATGCCGGGCTCCCCGCAGTCGCAGGTGAACGCCATCGTGTAGGCGGGGCTGGAGTTGGTCTTGTAGACGGCGAACCTGGCCTTCGGCATGTGGTTCTCCTTCGGGTCGGTGTCGGTGGAGCTGGCTGCTCCGGGCACCCGCCCGACCCCGAGGGAAGAGGGGTCGGGCGAGCACCCGCAACATGCGGCTCAGCGCGTCTTGACAGGGCCGCGTGTGACATCGCGGGTGATCAGCACGATCACGCCGACCGCCAGCACTCCCGTGCCGGCCAGTGCCATGAACGCCAGCGCGATAGAGCCGGTGAAGGCCAGCCACAGCGCCAGGGCGGAGCCGCCGGCTACCACCGCGCTCATGGCAGCCGTCTTGGTGTGAGTGCGCACGTGAAGGCTCCCTTTCAGGGTGCGAGGGCGGGCGGTTAGCGGCGCTTGAGCGTGCCCTTGCCTTTGCAGTTCGGGCACTTGATGCCGGCGATCGTCCAGCCCTTGCCCATCGTTGCCTTGCGGGTCTCGATACGACCCAGGCCCATGCACTTGCTGCATGTGAGGGGGGCGGGGCCGGAATTGAAGAGGCGCATGCTTTCCTTCTGTCTTGATCGGATGTATCGAGAATTCGGCGCGGCTGCTCCCGGAAGCCCTCCCGGCGAACACCGCTCGGGAAGGGCGATCAGGTGTGGCGGCGTCCGGTGAAGTCGGCGTATGCGGCGCGGATCACGGCCAGGTCGCTCGTGTCACCGATCACGCTGACTGACACCTTCGGGCCGAGCCGGCGCGAGCCGTCCTCGAAGATGTGCCAGATCCATACGTCGGCCAGTCGCAACGGCTGGTCGTCCTCGGTACGCAGGTAGCCGATCGGGTCGATGGAGAAGCTCAGGCCGGGCACGCCGGCAAGCTCTTCATCGTGCCCACTCCTTTTGTCGGCAGGGGATCTGTTCGGCCACCTCGCGGCAGCGCACGCACTTGGGGCTGTAGCCGAGACCGTGGACGTGGCACTTGGGCAGCGCGTCTCGGTCGTGCATGCCCTGGCAGAACGGGCACTGGTAGCGGTGCATTCACACCACCGCCTTCCCGGTGTCCGGGCGGCTCACCGACGCTTGCCCTTGCCGTTGACGCGCATCTGACGCCGGAGCTCCCGGTCGTAGGCTTGGCGGATGCGCGGGTCCTCATCGCCCCAGTCCGGCCGCTCGTACACGCGGCCAGCTTCACGGGTGAGGCGACTCTGTGCCCGGTCGTAAGCCTCATCGCGCGGAGTCTGTGACATGCTGGATATCTCCTTTCGATGGAGCCGGGCGGCGCACTCCTCTCTTCGCGGGGTTGGGTGCGCCATCACCGGATTGCGGGAGCCTCAGAGGTGCTCCCGTCGCGCCCGCCCAGGGCTTGCTCCCCGGGATGCCGGCGTCACACCGGACGGGCTTCGAGGCGCCGCGCCAGATCAACCGGCGGCGGCTACCTCGACATAAACTCGGACATTGGCCTGAGCGGGAACCGAAGGGCACAGGCCCTTGATCGCGGTGACAGAGAACGCCTCACGCAGGGTCAACACGGCGTCGGCGACCTCGCCCGGTGTTCCGGTCAGGCGAATCGAAAGCGGCATGAGAACTCCCTTGAGTGCGGATAAAGGCAAAGCGCGTAACCCGGCGCAAACGGCCGGAGTGCCCCGACAGGGAGTCGAACCCTGCCTACGACCATCGGGGCGGACTTGCTACTTGCCGTTGCGGATGGTGTTGACCTCGCTCAGGAACGCCTCGGCCTGGTCCGGCTCAATGAAGGATGCGAAGTCCTCCAGGTCGGCCTGGCTCAGGTGATCCGCGTTGGCGAGGGTGTGAGCGAAGAAGCTCATGTCGTCTCCTCGAACAGAGATCGATAGCAGGGCGTTTTCCCTGCTTGGGCCGCCTTTTTCGGTGGGAGGCGGCGGCCCTTTATGCAGTTATCTGAGTGACGTGTGCTCCAGCCCGTCGGCGCGCGGCTTGCGCCGCCTTCCCAGGTCTTCCGGCTGTACAGGGCTGTCCAACATGCCTAGGCAGGTTGTACAAGCATCATGCTGACTGGCTTGGCTAGGCATGTCAAGAGACATGCTCAAGTTGCCTAGGAATGTTGACCAGGTAGCGGCTAGGCTGTAGGGCATGCAACTTGACCCGGATGACCCGCGTCCGCCGTATCTGCAGGTAGCCCACCAGTTGAGGGCAGCAATCCTCACGCGGAAGTTCGCCCCTGGCGACAAGCTCCCATCCGGCCCTGAGCTGGCCAAGAGCTTCGGCGTTGCCCGCATGACCGTTCAGCAGGCCATCCGCCAGCTCCGCGATGAGGGGCTCGTGGTCACAAGACAGGGAAGCGGCGTGTTCGTTCGCGAACGGACCGCGCGCCCCGTCGGCCTACGTCCGCACGTTGAGCAGGCGTTCAAGCGCTCAGAGGTCTCGATAGAGTTCGCGGGCTTCTCTGGCGAGACACTTCACGGCGCGATCCAAGAGCCACTCGACAACATCCGTGCCGGCAAGCTCGTTCCCGAGAGCATCACTGTTCGTATCCTGATTCCAGACACGTCCCGTCCGTGGTCACTGCCGTGCCGCGTAGACAACCTCGAAGACGAGCCCCTATTCCGGAAGCGGGCAGAGCGGATCACCTCTCGCCACGCTCAGGCCATCGTGGAGTCCATACAAGAACTCAAGGATCTTGGCCTTGTGGCGTCAGCCTCTGCCGAGGTGCGCATTTGTGGCGAACCGCCCCGTTTCAAGCTCTACGTGATCAATGGCGAAGAGGCGTTCTTCGGCTTCTATCCAGTCACCAAACACACCGTTGCTCTCGGCGGAGAACCCCAGGCCATCTATGACCTGATGGGCAAGGATGCGGACCTGTTCCACTTCGCCCTGAGTGACGGAGAGGACTCCACGTCAGGTCAGTTCGTTATCCAGTCGCGCGCTTGGTTCGACAGCGTGTGGAATACGGTCGCGCGAGAGTCTGCGTGACGGGGCATCCGGGACCGCTCGCCGTACAGGAAACGATACGGAAAGCCCAGTGTGTCCTACTCGACTTCGACGGCCCCATCTGCGACATCTTCGCGGGACTGCCCGCGCCGCAAGTCGCGGCATCACTGCGCAGCTTTCTTGCTGAACAAGATGTCGAGATCCCGCCAGAGGTTGAAGCCTCTGACGATCCGCTGGCAGTCTTCCGATTCAGCTGGCAATTCGGTCCAGACATGAGCCGCATCACACGGGACATGTTGACGAGACTCGAAGTCGAGGCGGTCCAGACGGCGCGTCCGACCCCGGGGGCCGCCGATCTCATCCGGCAATCGAAACGCCTCGGCAAGGCCGTGGCAGTGGTCAGCAACAACTCGACCAAGGCGGTAACGGCCTACCTGCAGCGAACTCGTCTTGGGCAAGAGATCGACTACGTGTCAGCGCGCGTCGAACCAGATCCGAACCTCATGAAGCCGGATCCGCACCTGGTACGTCACGCGCTCGAACGGCTTGCCGTCAAGCCCTCAGTGAGCGTGCTCGTGGGCGACTCCGAAACCGACATGGAGGTGTGTAGAGCGACAGGCGTTGTCGCAGTCGGGTACGCCAATCGACCCGGTAAAGCGTCGCGGCTCGAAACGGCCGGAGCTGACCACATCGTGACCAGCATGGCGGAGTTGCTCGTAACCAACTCCACAGAGACACACTGAGAGTGTTGGAGAACACGGTGGCCAGGCGCCGAAGAAGCCGCGCTCGCTGACCCGGCAGGGCAACCGGCCTGCCGGGCCGGATCTGGCGCCGCAAGTTCGCCGCGGTCGCTTCGGACGTGCTGTGAGCCGGCGACGTCACGATGATCCACACTGATGAGGGGCCGTTGTACTTGGCCTCGGTCGAGGACCTATTCTCCCGCCGGATGCTCGGCTACGCAGCCACTGCCCCGCGATGAGGCGACACCTCAATTTCTTTCCAAATTCTCTAAAGTCGCTCCCGCATCTCTCGAATATCTTCATCGGTCGGGTCGAGTTGGATGGCGCGGTTGAAGTCGGCCAGTGCCTCGTCGTAGCGCCCCATCAACCGGTACGCCATGCCGCGGTTGGCGGTGGCCCAGGCATCAGCGGGGTCGAGCTCAATGGCACGGTTGAGGTCGCCCAACGCCTCGCCATAACGCCCTATCTCCCGATACGTCACGCCGCGATTGGTGATGGCCCAGCCATCAGCGGGGTCGAGCTCAATGACGCGGTTGAAGTCGGCCAGCGCCTCGCCATAACGCTCCATCGCCAGATGGATCTCAGCTCGGTTGGCGAAGAACCGTGCCTGGTCAGGGTTGAGTTGGATGGCGCGGTTGAAGTCGGCCAGCGCCTCGTCGTACCGCTCCATCAACCGGTACGTCAGGCCGCGGTTAGTGATGGCCCAGCCATCATCGGGGTCGAGCTCGATGGCGCGGTTGAAGTCGGCCAGCGCCTCGTCGTACCGCTCCATCAACCGGTACGTCTGCCCGCGGTTAGTGATGGCCCAGCCATCATCGGGATTGAGTTCGATGGCGCGGTTGAAGTCGGCCAGCGCCTCGTCGTACCGCTCCATCTCCCCGTACGTCACGCCGCGGTTGTTGATGGCCCAGGTATTAGCGGGGTTGAGTTC
>NZ_JBFAHJ010000032.1:129117-130085 GCF_040654115.1 Nonomuraea sp. NPDC050786 | reverse complement strand
TCGATGGCGCGGTTGAAGTCGGCCAGCGCTTCGTCGTACCGCTCCATCTTCCCGTACGTCAGGCCGCGGTTAGTGATGGCCGAGGCATCATCGGGGTTGAGTTCGATGGCGCGGTTGAAGTCGGCCAGCGCTTCGTCGTACCGCTCCATCTTCCCGTACGTCAGGCCGCGGTTAGTGATGGCCGAGGCATCATCGGGATTGAGTTCGATGACGCGGTTGAAGTCAGCCAGCGCCTTGTTGTAGCGCCCCATCAGGGAATGTATCTCGCCCGTATGAGTGAGAACCCAGACGGCTTCGGGGTCGAGTTGGATGGTGCGGTTGAAGTCGGCCAGCGCTTCCTCGTAGCGCTCTGTGGTGAGAAGCGTCTCACCGCGGCCAGCAAAGGCCCAGGCGGCTTCGGGCTTGAGTTGGATAGCGCGGTTGAAGTCGGCCAGCGCCTCGTCGTAGCACTCCATGAACCGGTACGTCATGCCGCGATTGGTGATGGCCCAGCCATCAGCGGGGTCGAGCTCAATGACGCGGTTGAAGTCGGCCAGCGCCTCGTCGTACCGCTCCATCTCCCGGTACGTCATGCCGCGATTGGTGATGGCCCAAGCACTAGCGGGGTCGAGCTCGATGACGCGGTTGAGGTCGGCCAGCGCCTCGTCGTACCGCTCCATCTCCCGGTACGTCATGCCGCGATTGGTGATGGCCCAAGCACTAGCGGGGTTGAGTTCGATGGCACGGTTGAGGTCGGCCAGCGCCTCGCCATAACGCTCCATCTCCCGGTACGTCACGCCGCGATTGGGGATGGCCCAGCCATCATCGGGGTTGAGTTCGATGGCACGGTTGAAGTCGGCCAGCGCCTCGTCGTACCGCTTCATCAACCGGTACGTCACGCCGCGGTTGGCGGTGGCCCAGCCATCATCGGGGTTGAGTTCGATGGCACGGTTGAAGTCGGCCAGCGCCTCGTCGTAGCGCTTCATCAG
>NZ_JBFAHJ010000032.1:56703-129020 GCF_040654115.1 Nonomuraea sp. NPDC050786 | reverse complement strand
CAGCCGGTGTATATCGCCGCGGTTGGTGATGGCCCAGCCATCAGCAGAGTCGAGCTCAATGGCACGATTGAAGTCGGCCAGCGCCTCGTCGTAGCGTTCCATCAGCCGGTGTATATCGCCGCGGTTGGTGATGGCCCAGCCATCAGCAGAGTCGAGCTCAATGGCACGATTGAAGTCGGCCAGCGCCTCGTCGTAGCGCTCCATCAGCCGGTAGGTCTCGCCGCGGTGGGTGATGGCCCAGCCATCAGCGGGGTTGAGTTCGATGGCGCGATTGAAGTCGGCCAGCGCCTCGTCATAGCGCTCCATCAGCCGGTAGGTCTCGCCGCGGTGACCGGTGGCCCAGCCATCAGCAGAGTCGAGCTCAATGGCACGATTGAAGTCGGCCAGCGCCTCGCTATATCGACCTATCCAGCAGTAAGTTTGGCCGCGCCGTGAAATAGTCCATACGTTGTCTGGGGCAAGCTCAATAGCGCGATTGAAGTCTATCAGCGCGCGCTGTTCCTGATCGGCATAATATGCATGCCAGGCCCTTTGGCTCCGAGCGAGTGCCTCGATGTCCGGCAACGAGCGAGCGAGATCGATAATGACACTAAGGAATCCTGTGGTATCACTTTCTCCATCAGCAAGGCTCTCGATTAATTTCCTGCCCCAGGAGCGCAGATCCTCGTCGCCGGAGTCGGCGATCGCTTGATTGATCGTGTCGAGCAGGCGATTAACAAGCGAGACATTAGTTCGGCAGGCATATACGCTTTGCTCCAAGACTTCCGGCATAGAAGTCATTGGATTCGCGCAGAGGAGATGATAAATTCGGTCCAAGGTGTGGTTTTGCCACGCAGCACTCTTCCATGCATCTTTGGAATTCGATGCAAAGCATTGACGCCAGTCGGCATGAACATCAGCTAATCTAGAGTGTATTCTTCTCCATGTCTGAGGAGATCGATTGCGATGCATCCTAAGCATGGACGCACGGACCACGTCGTGATATTGGCACGTTCCCGCACCGTCTGTAACGAACGGCATTTGACGTAGCCATTCGTAGGCGCCCTGCGATTCTCCACCAGTCTCGTCAACAAGTATATTCAGGATATCCTGATTAAAGCGCCGGGGAAAAGCGGCGGTCAGGGCAATAGACCGCCTCGCCGCGTCATCCTCCCACTTGAGGAAGCGCTCGACTGCATCGCCGCTAGGATCCCCTACGGCCGATAGATCGTCCGGCTTGTTCTCGGCCAGCATAGCCACTAACAATGGGAGGCCGCCAGAAAGCGAAAGGATGACTTCTACGACGCTTTCGTTATCGATGCCCTTACTGGCCAATAGTTGGCGCGCCTCTATTTCAGTGAATGGCGCAAGTGGGATATCAGCCGTTATTCCGAGGTATGCTGACCAACGGTTAGGGTTTAGAGGCACCTGGCCAGCGATCGTTAGAACTAAGGTCGCGGGAAGTGCGCCATATCTGCCAGTCAGCAAGTCTATAAGCCAGTCATCGAGAAAGGTTGAAGTGCGTTCATACGTGTCGAAGAACAGCGCTATCGGCTTTCCGTCATCTACTAGTGCGGCCAGCTCCTGAATCAGGATCGGAGTCAGTTCATCTGCGGGTGATAAGAGAAGACGGATGTCGCCATGATTGCGGAACTTTCTACTCAGGTAGACTCTAAATTTGTTGGCTTGGTCGGTGAGAGCTTCCGCATCCACCAAATCTACAAGAGACCCTGCCACAGGGATACTTTTCGCAGTATGCAAGCCTACTTTTACAGCAGTTTTAGTAAGAAATCTACCCGTGTCTTGCGGAGCATCAGGGTCCGTCTCGGTTTCCCGCAAACGGTCCGCATAGGTAGCCAGGCGTTCTTCTAGGCTCTTGAGCCTCTTGCCTTGAGAGGCAAAATCTGAGGCTATCGCGCCAAGGGTATCGGGAATCCCACGCGCATTCTCGTCAATGAACGCGCAGATTCCCTCTTCTTCGCTGACTAGGTGCCGTAGTTGCTGCACCAAAAAACTCTTCCCGACACCCGCATTGCCGTGGATATTGAAGATGAATCGGCGCTTCTCGTCATCCAATGACAGGCTGAGATTCTGTCGAAATTGCGCCAATTGCCCGGTTCGTCCCACAAAGCTGCTTCGCTGGCGGCGCCGTACGATCTCCTGCAATGACAGCGGAATCTCGCCCATGCATAGCTCCTGTGCTCTACGGCCCTACGACCAGAATCCACCATGCCGGGCTAGCCTGTCACCTCCGTTTGAGCTTCTCGCCTCGCATCTTTAGGCTCTCCACGCACGAGGGGATCCCCGTCCTGGCCCATATGACTCCCCTGCCCGGGATACGGCCAGATCTTCCTGTCCTGACGATACTGGGAAAGCAGAGCCAGTGCATGGCATGGCTCAGGCGCACGCTGACGGCCGAGTGCGATGCACTGAGATGCTTTGGCTACGCAGCCCGCCATGAGCCGAGAGAATGGCTATTAGGCTTGATCGTTCCCCAATATCTCCCCACCTGACTCAGCAAGACGTATCTCATGGATTGTTAGTGCAGGTCAGAGACATGATTGGGGCGTACTGACCCTCTGTCTCATAATCCGTGGGTCGTGGGTTCAAGTCCCACCCGCCCTACTCTCTTCACCACCGCATACCTGGCTTGAGCAGGGGTTTCGCGGGATCGCGTGTTACGCGGGCAGGCAGTCGGAAGCAGCGGAGAGCAGCCGTATGCCACCCGTCGCGGAACATACGCGGAATGGATCTCGGGGTGTTTTCCCAGGTCGCACATAGCAAAAGACCCCGGATGGCGTCCGGGGTCCGTTGCGTTCCGCGTGCTCACTGCGACAAGGCTTCCAAGATCCGGCCGTTGGCGACCTCGCGCTGTCCGTCGATGCACTTGGCGTACACCTTGAGGAGCACATCCACCCCGTGTCCGGCGCGCTCGGCGGCTTCCGGGGCATGGACGCCGGCGTTGAGCCAGAGCGACACGGCCGCGTGCCGCAGGTCGTACGGCCGGGCAGCCAGCGGGGATGCGACCTGGTCGGGGGTGAGGGCGAAGGTTCGTGCCTCCTTCCACACCTTGGAGATGGTCGAGCCCGAGAAGACCTCGCCCGTTCGGGTGCGAAACAGCCGGCCGTCGTCTGCCACGCCTTGTTGTTCAATGTGCTCCCTGAGGATGGCCACCAGTTCCGGAGGGACCGGCACGACGCGGGTCGTCTTCACATCGCGATGCTTCAGGCCGCGCTCGTCGTGCCTCTCCCCCGAGTCCGTGTAGCGCTTGATGCTCTCCGAACGGGTCTTCTGAAGGGTGAGTAGGCCCCATCCCTTCTTCGGGAGCAAGCAGTCGTCCTGTCGGAGGCCCGCCGCCTCTCCCGGTCGAAGACCACCGAAGTACATGCAGGCGAACAGCGCCCGCAGCATCGGACCGCGTGAACGCCCGACGTAGGTGACCGCCGCCAGCAGTTCCCGCGCCTGTCCCGGGTTGACAACGGAGCGCCGATCGACCTCGCCGCTCACCTTGACCTTCCGGAACTTGACCTTGTGCAGCGGATTCGCCGGAAGCTCCTCCAACTCCACGGCGTATTCGAGTGCGTGGTGGAAGACGGCCCGCTTGCGACGGTAGGTGGAGGTCGCCGCCGCGCTGCCGTCCATGCGCAGCGACAGGGCTTCCAGCACGGCCCGCGCATGCTTGGTCTCCTCCAGAGCGCTCAACGGGAGCGATGCAGCCTCCAGCCAGCGCACGGTCCGAGCGATCTCCGATGTGGGGGTCGGCCGGCGGTCCTCAGGTAGGAACGAGTACTCGCGCAGCGCCCGCCGGATGATCTCGTCGGATGGCCGGCCGGGCGCGTCTGCGATCAGGACGCGGGTGACGGTGGCGAGTGTGTCGGTCATGCCTTCGCGGGACTTGGCCGCCGCGTGCGGCCACCAGGCGTGGACGTAGGCGACCGCGAAGGAGTACCAAGTGCGGGCGTCCTTGGCCTTGACCATCGAGGCAGGGAGGCCGCTGTCCAGGTCGAACGCCTCACCCTTCTTGGCGGCCTGGCGAAGGTCGGACAGGAAGCTCTCGGCCAGGCCCTTGGTCTTGAACGTCGAGGACTTCTCACGATTGCCGACCGTCCAGCGGACGGTGTGGGAGACGATCCGGGGCTTCTTGCCCGTGCCGTCGGATCGGGTGTTGGTGCGGATGTCCCAGAACTTGACCTTGTACGAGGTGGTCACGCTGCACTCCTGAGGGATTCGAGCCAGGCTTCGAGGTCGCTGCGGTAGATGCGGAGTTCGCCGTTCGGGAGGCGGATGCCTTCGGGGGCTTTGCCGATCTCGCGCCAGCGGTAGAAAGTGCGGCGGGAGACGCCGCCGAGTTCGTCGAGGACTTGGGCGATAGTGAGGAGTTCGTCTCGCTTCCTCATGCCGCCCTCCCGATGTCGAGGGTTGCCGGCGGATCTTGGCCGTCCGCTTGGGCTTGGAGCCGGGCCATGTGGGTTCGCCACCGTTGACGTTCGGCGACCGAGCGCAGGAGGCGTACCGCGAGGGGTGAGACGTTGGCATCGCCGACTGGGACGGGTTTCCAGATGTAGCGGTGTGGGTCCGTTGGCTCGTTGGACTGGCCAAGAGCTTGCAGGACCCAGGTACGGCGGTCCTGCTTGTGCTCGGCGAGGGTCTTATTGGACCACTTGCGCGAGACGAGGACGCGGCGTCCGGCGTAGCCCAGGTGGTCGGGCTTGTGGGCCTTGCTGCGGCAGCGGCCCGGGACCATCCCAGGCTTGGCGCCCTTGGGCTGGATGCCGTAGCGCAACCAGTTCGCACACGCCGGAGAGCATGGCTCGTACCGCAGCGCCTCGACCATCCGAGCAGCGTGCTCACGCTGGGCCGGGTTGTCGGTGTCGAGGCTGTCGCCGAGGCTCTTGGTCAGGTACTTGGACAGATAGCGAATGCACTGGTCGGCGTCCCGGGTCCCGGCGAGCACGCCCTTGACGTCCACCTGGTCGCCGAACCGGATCACGTGCAGAGGCTCGGCGTCCTCGTCGGCATCGAGCTGGTCGAGGGCCTGGTCCCAGGTGGGCAGGACCTCGCCGGTGTCGTGGGCGAGATAGCCGACCCCCTCTTCCCAGACGGGCGGACGGGCACCATCGAAGAGCACTTCGTCAACCTGGGGCCACCACACCTGGTGATATGTGGCCGCCGCAATCTGCTTGACCTCCGCGCGTGGCAGGGTGCCGCGGACGGCCATGTGCAGGTGTGGCGCGAGCCGCTTCTGTGGTTCGACGGTGGCGAAGTACTGCACGTCGTATCCCGCGATCCGGCGGAGGTTCTGCACGAAGCGATCGACCAGCTTGGAGAAGTGCAGGGCGTCGCGGGCCGCCCTGGCGTAGTCGTAGGTCTCGGGATCGACCGGGACGCCGTCCCGTACCTTGCCGTAAGACGGAAGGGTCAAGGTGACGAACAGCGAGGGTCGGTAGACCTTGCCGTCCGAGGACCGGAAGGTCCGCCCGAGTGTGGTGTTGGCCATCTTGCGCTTGGGCAGGTTAGGAGCGTCCTGCCGTCGCCTCGTCGAGCGCGTGCGCTTGGGGACCGTCCGGCCGAGGACGTTGCCGCGCATGCCCGCCTGGTTGATCTCGGCGTCTACGCCCTCGATCGCGGCGTCCCAATCGCCGGTGTCCTCACCGAGGGCGTCGGCCTGGTCGCGGCGGGCTTGGAGGTCGGCGCGGAACTCGACCAGCCACCGCTGTTCGTCGGTCGGCTCGTCGGGCGTGATCGCCGGCTCCTGGTCGAGGTGCCAGCCCTCCCGGCACTGTGCCTTGCGGAGCTGCCGGTTGCGCTTGGCGCAGGGCGGGCACTTGGCGTCCAAGGTGGCGCCGCATGGGACGTCCACGGTTTCCCAGCGTCCGGTGTGGACGTCGAGCCGCTTGAGTGGGACGGGTCGGATGCACACGCCGTACTGCTTGGCGACCTCCACGGCCACCTCTCGGGCCTGCGGCATGGCCTGCCGGAGGGCGCGAGGTAGGGAGCGATCGGTCATGCGGCCCTCCCGTCGTCGGCGGTTGTGGGGTGCGAGTGGCCGGGCTCGTGATGGGCGACCATGGCGCGGATGTCGGTGTCGGAGACGTAGGCGGCGCGGACCCGGGTCGGGTCGGGCAAGGTCTCCAGCCGGACGTATCCGACGCCGGCGCCCAGTTCGGGGACGGGTGAGATGTGGTCGGCCAATGCTCCCCGGTCGCGGGCACCGTCGCCGAGGACCATGTCCACCTGTTCGGACTCGTCCAGCCGCAGGGCGATCTTGTCGGGGAACAGGTTGCGGATGTTCATGACCTCCTTGCGCGGGTCTTGGAGGGCGGCCATGACGCCGATGCCGACCGCGCGGCCCTGGGTGGTGAGCGTGGCCAGCGCGGCGGAGATGCGCTGCTTGAGTTGGCGGTCTGCCTGGTAGGCGGTCAGGAACGCCACCTCGTCGACGACTACCAGGACGAACGGGTCCTCCACGGTCGGCGTGTGCGAGCGCAGAGCGCCGGCGAACCGGGCAGCGCGCTCCTGCATCACGGTCACGGCCTGATCGAGCAGGTCGGCGCACTCTTCCGGCGTGGCCGCGTACCGTTCGCCGAACAGGGCGCGTCCGTACGACAGCTCCATCAGCTTGGGATCGAGCGCCCAGATCTCAACCAGGCCCGCCCGAACGGCTGGCAGGAGCCCGCGGATCGTGGACCAGATGATCGAGCCCTTGCCGGCCCCGGTGGCGCCCGCGACCAGGACGTGAGTGCCGTGGACCTTGAGTCGCCACGGCTGTCCGTCCTCTTGCTTGCCGATCTCGACCGGTCCCACGGTCGGCTCTTGTGGGATCGGCAGCGCTGGGATCGGTGTGGCCAGCGGGTCGCGTCTGGGGAAGGTGAGGGTGAGGCGTCCGGCTTTGGCGATGGTGACGCGGCAGGAAGGAGCGCCAAAGCCATGGGCAAGATGGTCTGTGCGGTCGGCCCAGTCTTTGGCGGCTTGTCCGTCGAGCATGCGGACGGTGACGGCGTCGGCCCAGGAGGTGCAGGTGACCTTGCCGAGTCGAGGCAGGTAGTCGCGGCCTCGCAGGTGCCGGCCGAGTCCGGAGACGACCATGACGGGTTGCCAGTGGCGGCGGTAGACCCAGATGAGGCGCCACCAGGCCAGCAGCCGGTAGCCGATCCAGCGGGCGAAGGAGGGGCGGTCGGACAGCGCCCAGGTGACGAGTCCCGCCGGTACGGGCGTGAGGAGCAGTAGCGCGGTTCGCCAGCCGTACATGACGGCGAGTACGGCCGGGATGCTGGCGATGGTCATCGCGATGGGGTGCCGCCAGATCGTGCGGACGAGCCCGACGAGCAGCCGACAGGCGAGGATGACGATGGTGATGATGGCGGGTGTGGTGACGACGGCCGGGCGGAAGACGACGGCCGTGTCCGGCGTGGTGGTGACGAGGTTGCGTGCTTCGTCACCGGGCAGCCGCTTGAACATAAGCTTGGAACCTCTCGTGATGTGGAGTCGTGGGAGAAACCCGGGGGCCGCCGGAAGTTGGCGCTTCTGGCGGCCCCGCCTTACGTGTCAGGCCGCCGTCTGGTCGATGGCCTTGCCGGTGGCCGACTGCTGAAGAGCGCGGCCGGTCAGGTCGGTCGTCGAGTGGAAGGCACGCTCCATCGACCAGGCGTAGCGGGTGGCCTCGCGGGCGAGCTGGCGGGCGAACTCCAGGTCCTCATCGGTAACCAGAGCGGTGGTAGTGATCAGAACCGAGGTGGCGCCGAAGTCAAGCGCCAGCACGAGCTCAGGGCCGTAGGAGTGGCGTAGGGTTCGGGCGGTGTGTCCGGTGGTCAGCCGGATCACGCTGCGGCGCGGGGTACGGCGACGGGTCATCAGGCGGCGTCCTTTCCGGCCGGAGCCTTGCTCGGAGCGGGCGGAGTGGTCTGGGCGGGCTGGCTTGTCTGGCGGAGTGCGTGCATCTCGCGGACCTTGATCGAGTAGGCGAGACGGCCAGCAGCGTTGACGTACGGCGTGATCGTGATGCCGTCGAACTCGACCGGCGTGAACGGCAGCCCCGGCATGGGCGACGGCGGGACCGGCTGAACCGGAGCGAGGATCTTGACCGCGACGGTCTTCTGGGCGGGCTTGAGGGTCGGGTCACCGTCCATGACCGCGACCTGCCAGACCAGCTCTGCGGTCTGCTTATCGCGGGCCTGCACGAACCGGCCGCCGGCGGAGGCGTCGAAGTCCTTGACGGGCTCGACCTCGCCGACGATGTAGCAGCCGTGCGGGAAGACCATGGCGAAGGTGACGGGGATGGGGCCTTGCAGAGCCATGACGGCTCCCTTCTTGGGTGCCAGACACTTGACCTATCAAGTGATGATCTGAAGATACGTCTCTCAAACTTGCCAGGTCAAGTGACTTCGCGAATTCGTCTGGCCAACCTCGGGCGCAAACGTCGTTCAACACCTCTATGGGCCCAAAGGTCGCCATTCGTCGCACAGTCGGTACATCGGTTGCCGTGAACCGACTGAGAGAAAGATCGGCTTTGCCCTATGGTTTCGCTTTGTGAAGCGCCGTCAATGGGGATGTCTAGCAGCCATCATTCTGCCGCTGGCCCTTGCATCAGGCCTGGTCATGGCACCTATCTGGCGCGACAACGCGCGCCTCGAAACGCTGTACCAGCGGGTGCTCAACCACCCACTTCCAGCCAGGACGCGGGACTACTTTCCCATGGACCGAGACGTCACCTTCGGCAAGAACCTGGTCAAGGGAAGTGGCCGTTACTGCGACTACCGGATCAGGCTCACGCTTCAGACCGCGCTCACCGAAGAGGAGATCCGAACTTACTACAGCAATGCCACCATCATGGGAGCCGAGAACAAGGCGATGATCTCCTTGTATTTCAATGATTCGGACGACGCAGGAGGACGCCGGGTCATCGTCGAGGTCTACGACTCCCATGGATGGAACTGGGACTGGCGCTGCATGTAGACACAGGCACGTGGCGATGCGCCCGGTCGCGCGATGATCGGGCTCTCACCCCACGGGATAGGCGTCCTCCAACTCGTGACGATCCGCCGGCAACAGTGCCTCCACAACCACGAGCGGCCGGCCGGAGGCATCCCGGACCGCACCGAAGACCGCCAGCAGCGGCACGTTCTTCGGCATGCCGAGCTGCTTGACCTCCCGAGCCGTGGGCATGCGCGCGGTGATCTGCTCCACGATGTGATCGAAGCGCACCCCCTTGCGCGACTGGAGATGCTGCCGGATGCCCTGCGGCAATGCCTCCCCGCTGGTTAGATCAGTGCCCTCGGACAGCTCCAACGGCAGCCACAGCGAGACCAACTCGCTCGGCTCGCCCTCACGAGTGACCAGCCGCCGGCGCAGGAACGCCTTGCTCTTGGGCTCCGCATCCAGCAACGCAGCCACACGGTTGGGCAGCGCCACCGCGCCGGCCTCGACCAGCTCGCCGGGGGAGTCCGTCTCCGGATTGGTCAGGTACGCCTGACCTGTGCGGTTGGGCTCCACCGACGTCATCGCGGGACGGCCCCGCACGAAGCGGCCCTTGCCCTGCTGAGACTCGATCCAGCCCTGCTCGCGCAGCACCCGCAGCGCCGCCACGACGGTGGGCCGGGAGACGCCGAACTCTTGGATGAGCTGGTGCTCGCTGGGGAGCATGGAGCCGGGCGGGTAGGTTCCCGCCTCGATACGCCGTTGAAGGGCCTGCACAAGCTGGGCATACTTCGGCGGCACGGACTCTAGCGACATTATGACCGTCCAACACCCGACAGGTTGTTTTACCAAGTTTGAGGGTAACCTGGCCGACAGCCGCCTGTCCACGCCACTGCGGTAAACGCGAGCCCTCCAGGAGAAGACCCGGCAGGCAGCCAGGCGAGGGATCGGGGGCGCCCCTCCCAGGGCGTGGAAGTGACTGCCTGCCGGGCGGGGAGACGCGGCAAGGCGATGAGAAGGCCCACCCTGGCCCCCCTGACCAAGGCCGTCACCACCTCGCCGCGCCCGTCCTCACTTGGCGATGTATTCCGCCAAGATGTTCGCGGCGCCCTCCACGTCATCGACCGGATGACGCTGCTCGGCGCTCTGCCAGGAGTAGTAGGCGCCGCCGTACCCGACGAACACCCACACCGGCAGCCCCGGCTCAGGCCGGTGCACCATCAGCGCGGTGTTGTTGTCGCGCAGCTCTGCGTTGACGCCACGACTCGCGAGCCGGTCGCGCAGCCGGATCAAGGCGTTCGCCTCGTCCTGCTGCCCGAGGCCGGCCATGACCGCCTGTATGACGGAGTTCATCTCCCGCTCCCTTCGCCCTGGCCTTCGCCGAGGCAGTCGAGACACTTGCGCTCCTCACTCGGTTCCGCCTCCTCCCCGCGGGCGTCGATCAGGAGAGAGCGGCGCGAGCTCTTGAGCTTGAAACCGCGTCCCCGACACGCACGGCAGGGCCTTGCCTCGCTGTTCTCGTCTGGCCGGGTCACCGTCGCCATCTCCTCGCGAGTCGTCCGGTACTCCCTGCGGCGGGAGCCCGATTCACTTACGTTGTTGATTGATGGCAAGTCCACCGGCAAAGCAGAATGAGGGGACCCCCTAAGAAGGCCCCCTCATAGCCCCTTTCCAGCCACCCACTTGAAAGAAGGTCGGATATGCCCAAAGCGGGGATGAATGTCCGCCTTCGAGACTGGCGTCAGAAGGCTGGTTTGACGCGGGCCGAAATGGCGAAAAGGGTCAATCTCAGCGAGTCGGGCGTGAAGCACTCACTGACGTGCGACGAGGAACGCATCCGGCGCTGGGAGGCAGGAGAGGTCTCCTGGCCGCGCGAGGAGTACCGGCTGGCGCTGGCAGAGATCACGCGCCTTGGCCCGGAGGACCTGGGGTTCGTTCCGATCAGACGCAGTCGCGTCAGGGTCACTCCCGCTGACGAGGCGTCCTACGAAACGACCTCCGCACAATCCGCCGACGATTTCCCTTTGTGGCAGGTTGACCCCAATTTCTCATCCCTTCGGGACAAACAGGAGCTAGAGCTACAATTGCCATCAACGGCCGATGAGGAGACTCTTGTCGTGCCGGGTCGCGCGCCCGATGGGAGGATCGTCTTCTTGTCTGTATCCCGTCGCACATTCCTTCAGGGGCTGGGCATCGGCCTCGCGGGAATCACGCCGCCACAAAGTCGATCATCGTATATTTCGCCCGCCCGACGACTGGCCTCAGCGGCGGGCGATGCGAACCCGATCGAGCACCTGTATCAGGTCCGTCAGGTCTTGATCGCCAACGACAATCTTCTCGGCCCCTTGAACGCGATCCCCGCAGTCCAGCAGCAGATCACTGCCATCCAGCAACTCCGCCAGGAGACGCGCGGCGCTGACCGACACCAGCTCCTCAAGTTGCAAGCCGAGTACAGCGAGTTCTGCGGGTGGCTCTACCACGACGCAGGCGACTTCCGCAGGGCCCAGTACTGGACAGACCGCGCCCTCGAACTGTCACACGCCGTCGCCGACCGGGACATGACCGCCTACATCATGGCGCGCAAGAGCCAACTCGCCGGCGACATTGGAGACCCGGTCACCGCCATCGACATGGCCGAGGCAGCCAGCAACCTCGCTCGCCCAGGCAGCCGCCTCCAGGCGCTCGCACCCACCTATGCCGGCTACGGCCACGCCCTCCATCGCGACGACGACACGGCCAGACACGAGCTTGACCGTGCTCATGAACTGCTCCTCGACATCGCCGACGACCCCGGCTCGCCATGGGCCGTGTGGCTGGACGAGCCATACCTTCAGGCCCAGCGAGCCCGCAGCAACGCCGCACTCGGTCGGTTCGGCGAAGCCGTCGAAGGCTTCCAGCAAGCGCTCACGGCTGTTCCACAGTCCTTCCGACGCGACCGCGGCGTCTACCTGTCACGTCAGGCCCTCGCACACGCCGGCGCCGAAGAGCCCGAAGAAGCCGCAGGTGTCGCCATGTCCGCCCTCTACATCGCGGAGGAGACCGGATCCGCCCGCATCATGAACGAACTGCTCAGGCTGGACAAGCACCTCGACCAATGGCGCAGCACGCCTCTGGTTGACGAGTTCCGCACAGCCTTGAGGAGTACCGTGGTGAAGCAAGCATGATCACGACTTGATCGGCTCTCCTCCTCCGGAAGGTCCCATGCGCCCCTACGTCCTGCTGAGCTGCGCCATGTCCGTGGACGGCTACATCGACGACACGACACCCGAACGGCTCCTGCTGTCCAACGTCGAGGACTTCGACCGCGTGGACCAGGTCCGGGCCGAAAGCGACGCCATCCTCATCGGCGCAACGACAATGCGCCGCGACAACCCCCGCCTCCTGGTCAACTCCGAAGCGCGCCGAGCCGAGCGTGCCGCCCAGGGCCTTCCCCCGTACCCGCTCAAGGTCACCATCACCAACAGCGGAGACCTCGACCCCGACCTGAAGTTCTGGCACCACGGCGGCGAGAAGGTGGTCTATTGTCCCGACTCCGCCGCCGCAAAGGTCCGTGAGGCCCTGGGCGACCTGGCCGGCGTGGTGAGTCTTGGTCCCGCCGTGGACCTCGGCCGCATGCTTGACGATCTCGGCGAGCGCGGTATCCGCCGCCTCATGGTGGAGGGCGGGGGCACCATCCACACCCAGTTCCTCACCCAAGGACTGGCGGACGAAATCCACCTCGCCATCGCGCCCATCTTCGTCGGCGACGGCAACGCGCCCCGCTTCGTCAATCCCGGGGACTTCCCTGGAGGCGCCGGCCACCGTATGGCACTTACCGAAGTGCGGGCCGTGGATGATGTCGTGCTCCTGCGCTATCTGCCGAAAGAGTCCTCGGGTAGTAAGACCTCATGACCGGCACCAGCACCGAACAAGACCGCCGATGGCTGCTCACCGCGATCGACCTCTCTCACCAGTGCCCGCCATCGCAGACGGCCTTCTCGGTCGGTGCGGTCATCGTCGACGAGCACGGCAATGAGATCAGCCGCGGCTACTCCCGAGAGACCGACGCGCACGTCCATGCGGAGGAATCAGCGCTGTCCAAGCTCTCTGCCGACGATCCACGCCTCAAGACAGCCACCCTCTACAGCTCCCTGGAGCCCTGCACCCAACGGCGGTCACGGCCGAGAACCTGCACACAGCTCATCCTTGACGCCGGCATCCCCCGCGTAGTGACCGCCTGGAAGGAACCGGCCACCTTCGTCGTCGACGCCAACGGCATCGAAGCCCTGACCGCCGCAGGGGTCACGGTCATCACGTTGCCGGAACTGGCAGACGCCGCACGAGCCGCCAACACACACCTCATCGGACCCAGCTCATAGCGACCGAGCGACTTGCCGAATTGTTCTCATAGGGATCAAGCGGCGGCGCGGCGCGCCGCCGTACTCCCGGCCCTTCGCCCGCCCGCCGTCCGGGCGTGCGGCCTGGGGGCCGGTCCCGGACGGCGGCGGGACACCGGGCCGGCCACCGCGCGCCCGCCGCGCCGTACCATCCGAATGCCTCGACCGGGGTTGCCGCACCGCCGCACAGATGCAGCCCTACGATCGCCACTGCATGGCTGGACGCCGTACATGCTTGGGGCGATCGACGATCCAGGGTTCGTTCCTCACCCTGGCTCACCGAAGAGCGTGGTTGATCTTTGATGCAAACTCCGTCGAAGCATCTCACGTGCGTAAGCGCTTATGGCGTCTACTGGATCTTGAAATCACGCGTTGGTGGCATCGAGGCTGGTGGCGTGACGGGATGATCGTGCCTGCCTCTGCCTCGCGGGATATACGCGGGATGATCTTCCCCGGGAGCCCGCACCTGGCCTGCCCCGCTCTGACACAGAAACTGCTACTGCACTACCTCACGCTAACAGGTCGCCACATGACGGCGCCGGGTGACAGCGCGCGCTATCACGCGCTTCCCTGGAAACAAGCAGCACGCCAACGAAGGGAGCCCCGTGAAAAACATCGGTGGAACAGCGATACTCGTGGCGGTGATCCTTGCCCTCGTCGCGTGCCAGCCACGGCCCTCCCGATGGCTGAACATCGAGAACCGTACCGGCGAGACAGTCACGGTGAAATGGCTCGGCGATATCATCTACAGCCGGACCGTTCCGGTGGGAGGATCGGCCCGGATTCCAGTCGCGGATAGTGGATGCCTCCGTATCGGGGCCGAGGACGTGATAGTCGCCGAAACGGCCAGCGGACGGCGGTTTACCTATGGCCCGCCCGCCTGCAAAGGCGGGAAGTGGGCGCTACCAGACCAATAAGCCCGCGCCAAGTGGCCCGTGGGATTTTACGTCTGCCGAAAAACATATCCATCATCGCCAGGGCCTTCCCATCCGTGTCGCCTCACCCGCCGTGATCGCCCCGCTCCCAGAGGTGCGCGTCCCTCCGGCTGGTGGATGACCTGCGCGGATGAGGTTGCTGGCAGATGTAGTGCGCCCCCCGCGAGCCGAGGCGCGCAAAGCCTAATCGACTGGCGCGGCAGGGCAGCTTGTCTATGCCGCACACGGGCATCATGAGACCGGCCTGTCCGCGACCGATCGAGGATGGACCGGCAGGCAGCACCACTCGATCACCAAAGTCACCGGCATTCTGCCGGAGTGCGCCCCGCGTGATCAGGACCGGCGGATCGTCTCCTTCAAGCGCAGCTCGACGAAAGCGTCATGACACTGACAGGAACCTCTTTGCTGAACAGGCTGATATTCGGGAAAAGTTGCCTGACCTTCCCCGATTTCCCGCCCAGCCTGGTCTCGGACGATGGCTTTGACCGTCACCCGTGAATAGTCTTCGGCAGTTCCCGGCAGTGAGACGACGAAGACTGGAACTGCGGCCGCGCGCGTGCCGGTGTCAGTGGGCACCACCCAGGCGCCTTTCTGGCATGGTCCCCGTCCATCGCACAGCTCGTAGGTCCTCCCCGCTGTCAAGGTCGCCCCTTCCGCGGTGAGTTGTATCCCGTTTCCAGGGCATGGCCCGCACATCACGGGGGCGCTGCAACCGGCGAGCAGCACGACGCCGAGCGCGGTCATCGTGAGCAGCGAGAAAGCGTACGGGGATGGTGCGGAGATCAAAGTCTGCTCCTTGCGGCGAAGAGCGGGAGGCCGGGGTCCACTCCTCCGGCACGGAGCAGCACCGGAGCCGACCCATCGTCACGGTTGATCGCAGGCTATCCCGACAACAACCCACAGGGCAGTAGCGTGGCACGGACGTGAGGGGAATCGGGCCCATCTCCGGTTTGGTTGTCCTCCCCGACCCAGAACTCATATTCGCGAGGACTCCGGGTCGCCCATGGCCAGCCCTCAGCCGTTTTGGTGTGGGCCGGGGCATACGGACGATCAGGCGGGCGAGGCGTACACGGACGCGCTTTTCAAGATCCGGCACATATGCGGAACGCCGTTAGAGCAACATGATCAACGTCCCGTCGAGGCGCAGCTCAAAGCACCACCTGGCCACTAGGATCAAATCCACTCATAATCCGTGGGTCGTGGGTTCAAGTCCCACCCGCCCTACTCACCAATACCGCGTTCGATCTGGGTTTTCTCGGTTTTCGTCGGCCTCCAACCTCGTTGTTGATCATGGTTGGTTGCTCGGTGGTTGCTCTTGTGTACGGACCGTGTATCGCGGTAGATCATTTAGTCCGTCACCGTCAGCTCAGACCCCAGAGACGACCATCCGAAGATCAAGCCGGAAGGCCCGATCGGCGTCGCTGGTCAGTGTTGATTCGATGGATGGTCAAGCTTGTCCAAGTGGGCTCGTCTCGCGACCAGGCCGTTCGTGACCAGCAGAAAAAAGATCCGCTGGTTCTCGCGGCGATCCTCTTAGCCCTGTTTACAGGACGGGCTAGGGATCGATCGGCTGCATCACCTGCACGACAGCGCTGAGGATAAAGACTGTCCTTGCCGAAAATTCCATCCGTGCAGTTCAAGCGGCATGTGAGTACTCGTGGAGGATTCCGCCGAGGCGATCTCGTCGGCGGATGGTCAAGCTCGTGATCTGCTCTGGATCGGTGATCGGGTCCGGGACGGGACGCAGCGGGGCGGCTTGGGCGAGGGCTTGGTGGGCGCGGTGCCGGTTGTAGAACTGTTCGTACTCGCGCAGGGCGTGCCGTAGGTGGCGTTCGTTCCACAACAGGCAGCGGTCGAGCAGCTCACGGCGGCACGACTGCACCCACCGCTCCATGACCGCGTTCATCCGCGGCACCCGGATCCCGGTGAGCACGGTCCGGATACCGGCCTCGGCCAGGATCTCGTCCAGGAGGCCGGGGAACTTCCCGTCACGGTCCCGGATCAGGTAGCGGGCCCGACAACCGACCTCTTCCAGATCCATCACGAGATCCTTCACCACCTGGACGACCCAGGTTGCGGTCGGATGGGGCGGTGGTACCCAGCACGCGGACGCGCCTGCTGGCGTGCTCGATGACGGCCAGGATGTACTGGCGCTGCCCGCTGAGGGTGACGGTCTCGATGAAGTCGCAAGCCAGCAACGCAGCAGCTTAGGAGCGCAGGAAGTCGGCCCACGAGGTGGAGGCCTGGTCGGGGGCCGGGTCAAGCCCTTCCTGCTGGAGAATCTCCCAGACCGTGGAGGACGCGACCGCGATGCCGAGCGCGGCCAACTCACCATGCACCCGCTCACCATGCACCCGCCGATATCCCCAGGACGGGTTCTCCCGGACCAGGCGCAGGATGAGCGTGCGAATGGAGCGGACCGTGGGCGGGCGCCCCGGCCGCTTCGGCCGACACGTGCTGGCATGACGCCGTGTCATCAGATCGCGGTGCCAGCGCAGGACGGTATCCGGCCGGACGAGAAGCCGCAGCCGGCGCAAGACCTCGCGGGGTAGCGACGTCAGCAAAGCGGCGAGAAAGGCACGGTCCTCGGGAGCGAATCTCACCCTGGCGTCGGCACCGAGCTGCCGTTCGAGAACGGTGATCTGATGACGCAGGGCGAGGATCTCACGTCCTTATCCCGATCGCTCACCGGAAGCAACCGCAGCGCGGCGAAGGCGTTCGTGATAGCGAGATAGGCCAGGCGAAAGAGCACGGACGATCATCATGCCGCACTCCGAACGGTTGAGGATCACGCGCATCCGACCGTTCTCAGCAAGGCCATGACCTGGCCGGATGACATTATCGGCAGGCGCAGTGCTGCTGTGGCTCGCCTGCCCCTGACGATTATCTGGATGAGCTGTTCGAGCAGGCGATTGTGGAGTGCAGTTGCGCTTCGCCCTTCGAGCACGCGGCAGAGGAACGCAGGTGGTTGCTACGGCGAGAGACGATGTGGACGGTGACCAGGCACTGCGAGAAACCGCGCGCTCCCGATCGAGCACGCGGTTCCCCTACTATGGCGCGGTCCTTTCACCGGTCCGCAATCGGTCGTGTTTCGCGCCTCAGCCGGACTTCATGATCGCGGCCGCGTTCTTCGTCCAGCCGTCCACGATGGCCTTGCTTTCGGCGAACTTCGACTTGTTCTCCTCCATGAGCCGCTGCTCATAAGCAGCCCTGACCGCCTTGTAGACGCCGACCAGATTCACCTCGTCCTGGCACTTGGCGTCGAGAGCCGCTATCCGCTTCTCCTCGTCCGACGCGGGGGTTCCCTGCGTTCTTGACTTCCACTTGGGGTCGTTCTGTGCGGTGATCGGATGCTGGTAGGCCGTGACACCCGCCTTCTGCATGCACGACTGCCACGAGACCAGCGCCGCGCGGACACGGCTGTCGCCGAGGGCGCGCGAGCGGGAGGCGACGGCTAGTGCGCGCGGGTCAGCGGGGAGCTTCTTCTGCTGGCCGTAGAGCTTCTCGTCGGCTTGGCCCGCACAACCACCCGCCGGAATGGGCTTCCCGTCCGCGGTCTGGCTCGCGCCTCCCTCGTACGCCTTCCTCTCCTCTGCGGTCGGTTCGTGCTTCGTGCCTGCGAAGGTGGAGGAGACGGCCTTGACATCGGCCTGCCGCGGGTACCCGGATTCAGCCGCGACCGCGGGATCGATGTAATCGAAGAAATCGTGTTCGCGATACTCCCGGGCGTCCCACGTGCGGATAGTGCCGGCCGTCCACGTCTTGAAGCCGAGCGCGTTCATACAGGCCGCTGCCGCGACGTCTCGGGCCTGGTCGATGAGCTTGATGTCGTTCATGGGCGTGAGAACAGAGTCGAGCGGCATCGGTACGGGCGTCGCGTCTTTGATCTTCGGGATGGCTCCGAGGGCTGGTTCGCCCTCGGAGCCGAGAGGCGAGGCCGCCGACGTCGCCCTGGGGGTGGTGGGTTCCACGGTGGGGTCCACCGTGGCCAGCGCCGAGGTATCGGTGCCGGAAAGCTGGCTGACGGTGAAGCCCACGACAGTCAACGTGGCCAGGGCAACCGCGGTCATACCCGCGACGGCAGGTCCTTTTCGTCGCGTCGTCATTCGCCGTTCCTCCTCCAGAAGCACCGGGTTGCGCTGTCTTGGCCGTCGACACAGCGGTTGGAATGGAACAGAGTCGTCCACAGTCCATAGGAAGCAGCGGTGGTGAAGTTCACACTGATCGTATCCTGCCAAGGGTCACCGTTGCAGCCATGCAAGTTGACCCATTTGTTGAAGTACCGGCCGTAGTAGCCGCTCCATTCCGTGCGATAGCCCCAGTGCTGCTGAGGTTCATCAACCCATGAATACTGCATGGGCGTGCTGCAGCCTCCATCACTGCCGGTACCGGTGTGCGGATCCCATCGGTCGAGCGCCTTGCCACTGTTGTTGTTTAACAGTGCGAAGTAGCCATTGGATAACTGGTAGTCGGACCACCACTGGTTGGCCGATCCGCTGTTTCCGGGGTAGGCGATGACGGAGGCGAGATCCGCGGTGCTGGAATTGAGCACTTCAAGGTACAAGTATCCGTAGCCGTAGTCGTTCGCCGTGGCCCACCGGTTCACCGAATCCGCCTGAGCGGTGCCCACGGGCATCATGGTGATGCCTGCCACGACGCCGAGCAGTCCTACCGCCGCGGCCCGCGCCGCTGACTTGATTCCGCGCATGTTCAGTTGCACAACGAGCTCTCCCGTTCTCCTCGATCAGTATTCCTGAGAGCTTGACAATTACCGAGATCGATGTTCGGTCTCCTGATGCTTCCCCCTTCGCTCACCGGACCTCAGCAGGTGCGGCGCATGTGCGTCCGTTCTCTGTCTTCGAGGCGACAAGACTCGATGCCCGAATGCGAGGCGGGCGTCCACGCGCGTTCGGTTCCCGAACGGTTGGGACCTTGACAGAGGAAGATGACACGACCTGGCCGACAGGGATCATTACTCATTGGCAGCCTGGGACACAAGAGGACTGCATGGGATTCTTTTCACCCTTGCCGAGGTTTGCCCGATGTGTTCACATTATGGAGGCCATGGCCGTCATCGTCGTGTCTGGCGCAGGCGGCGAGAAAGGGAACCGACCGTACAGGAAGGGCTGTTCTTGCAGTTCAATGGTTCTTTGTCGGCTACTCGGCCAGGACTGTCAGGCCATTCGGGCCCCCGCGCACAATGGCTCTATTCTGCGGAGTGTCAAGGCGTCAAACGTCTCGTGTCGGAATCCGCGTCTACGCTTCGTGTAGACAACAAAACGTCCTGAGCAGACAAAGCCAGCAACGCGAGAGGCCCTGCGGCCATCGTGTTTCCTTCCTCCTGAAACTTCAGGTGCCACCGCACGCTCCAGCCGGCACGCAACCCCCACGGCGGCAACCCCCTTGTAGAAGGAGCGCAGAGTCCTGAACCGTACATGCACCCTCCTGTTATCCGCCCTTCTGGTCACCACCACGCTGTCCGCTCCGGAAGTACTCGCCGCGACGAGCAGCGCCGCAGCGGCACCCCCGCCGACGAGGACATCGCCGCAACCGCCCGAAGAACGCGTGTCGGTTGAGCCGTCCCAGCGCGACAAGATGCTGGGTTCGAACTGGGAAGCGTCGAACGACCTGGCCATCACCGCCACGGGCGACGCCACCGGGTTCCACATTCTGGGAGCAAGGTCCAGCGACGGCTACGCCTGGCACACCATCGCGACCCTCAGCGAACCGGGCATGGACACTGACCAGTGGGTGGGCAACGCCTGCCTGACAAGCTCGGGACGCCAGGTCGTCGCCACCTACGCGCCGCGGCACTTCACCAATCGCGCCTGGCTGTTCAGCAGGGGCGCCTTCGCCGCCGTCATCGATGTCAAGAGCGGCAAGGTCACCAAACTCGAGGACCAGGTGAGCCTCGCCCACTACAACCCGGGATGCGGCTCGGACGACAAGGTCGCCCTCACGCAGGGGACCACCGAGGAGCACATGACGACGCGCCTGTTCACGGTGGACACCGGCACGAAGTCGGCATCTCGACCCATCGTCCTGGACGGACAGATCACCTCGGCCACAGCTGTCGCCGACCATATCGTCGCGGCCCGTGGGAACGAGCTCGTGGAGGTCACAGCATCGGGCAAGCTCAAGACGCTGGCGACCGCGGATTCCATCCCATTCGGCATCCGGCCGACAGCCGACGGCGGCGTCGCGTTCATGGACCAGGCCGGTGGCGCGGTATCCGTCAAGCACTACCGCAACGGCTCGGTACGGGTGCTCGCCTCAGGACGGCTGGGCGAGGTGGCTCTGCATTCGGGCACGGGCGGCAGGGTCTTCATCACCGGCGAGACGCGTCAGCAGGGGCAGCTACCCTCACGCATGTCCGCGATCGGCGGCGCACTGGACGTCGAGACGGTGTCGTCGGAAGGCGGCCTGTTGATCAAGAGCACCGCGCGGCGCGGGCTCAGGCGTGACACGCAGAGCGACCGGGCGGACACCGGCTACCCAGGGACCGTACCGGAGAATCCCGCCCCGGAGCTTATCGACATCGACGCCCAGACCGCACAGACGCATTCCCCGCTGGCCTTCGCCATCGACCCGGCGCGGGAGACCACCTCGCCATCGGGCCGCGAGGAGAATCCCCGGCTGGCCGAGGCGCGCGGGCAGGCCGAGTCGAAAGCTTCGACCACCGCGACCTCGACGGGGACGATCGACCCGAATCACACCTGCGCCGTGGCCCGAAACGACCCGAACACGCAGGTCTACCAGCCTCACTGGCGGCAGGTGGAGTGGGCAGTCGACCAGCTTGTCTTCAAGGACCGGCTGCAGGTGTGGCGCCAGGACAACTGGAAGGAGTCCGGCCTTTCATCCTGGAATCCACAGGATCTGTTCCCCGTGCCCGACCTGGCGGGTGGCGGCCGGATTCCCGTATCCGTCATGTTCGGCATCCTCGCGCAGGAGTCCAACCTGTGGCAGGCGCAGCGCGACACGCTCCCGGGCGAGACCGGCAACCCGCTGGTCGGCAACTACTACGGCGTGGAGATCTATGACGACAAGCCGGACAACGACTGGATCATCCGGTGGGACGAGGCCGACTGCGGGTACGGCCTCACCCAGCAGACCGATCACATGCGCCGGGCAGGGCACGCGAAACCCGGGGAATGGCTGTGGGACCCGGACACCCAGCGCAGGATCGCCCTGGACTACGTGACGAACATCGCCGTCGGCCTGACCACACTCGCCGAGAAGTGGAACCAGATCTACGCCGACACGGGCGGCACCATGAAGATCAATAACGGTGACCCCTCTAAGATCGAGAACTGGTACTTCGCCATCTGGGCGTACAACTCCGGTTACTACCCCAAGGCGCAGGCGAGCGCGAACGGCGGCGCATGGGGCGTCGGGTGGGCCAACAACCCCAAAAACCCCGACTACGTGGCGGGGCGCCGTCCCTTCCTCGACAACAACTCTTACTCCGACGCCGCGCATCCGCAGGACTGGCCCTACCAGGAGAAGGTCCTCGGCTGGTCGGCCTGGCCCATCGCAAAGACCTACTACAACGCCGCCACCGGCCAGTGGGTCACCGAAGGCGGCTACAACTACGCCTGGTGGAACTCTGAGGGGTACCGCAGCTCCATCGTCCCCGGCGGGACCCTGGTGGACGAGAACGCCTTCTGCTCGGCAGAGAACGAGTGCGACCCCGCCGACACGATGCGGGGATGCACGCGGGCCGACTGGAAATGCTGGTGGCATTCGGCGAAGACTTGGAAGACCTGCCCCCAGCAGTGCGGAAACGAGGCGTATCTGCGTTACGACGCCAGCTATGCCAGCATCGAGCGCTCCGAGCCGTCCGACCAATGGACGACGTGCCTGACCTCAGGGCTGCCCAGGGTGACCGGCGACACCAAGAACGTGCTGATCGTCGACGACGTGCCCGATTCTGTGCCGGCGGTGCGCGGCGGATGCGACAACACCGGATGGGCCAATTCCGGGACGCTGAGCTTCGAGTTCGAGCAGGACTCCGCGGGCGAGGCGCCGGGCAGGGCCGATTTCGGGCAGCTCGGCAACGGCTTCGGCGGCCACCTGTGGTACGGGTACACCCGCAACAGCTCTCATCTCGGCGACCCTATGAAGGTGACCGGCACCTGGGAGCTGAACCAGGCCATCAACGGCTGGGCGCGGGTCCTCGTGCACGTGCCGAAACGCCGGGCGGAAACCCAGCAAGCCCCATACACCGTGCACCTCGGCAACGGGCAGACCCGCACCCGTCACTTGTCGCAGGGCCGGCTGGAGAACCACTGGCAGAACCTCGGCGTGTTCGAGTTCAAGGGCGTGCCCAAGGTGGCGCTCACCAACCGCAACCAGGAGGGTGACGGCACCGCCGCCGTGGCGTGGGACGCCATCGCCTTTCAGGTGCTGGCCAAGAAGCCCAAGCATTTCGTCGTCGGCATGGGTGACTCCTTTGCCTCCGGCGAGGGGGTCGGGAACTACTACCCGGAGACCGACACGGCCTACAAGCGTTCGACCTGGAACGCCTGCCGCCGCAGCAAGGACGCATGGATCCGGCAGACGGTACTGCCCGGCGAGACGCAGACCGTGGGGCAGCTCGCCGACTCGTTCGATCCCAGGCTCGACTTCTCCTTCGTGGCCTGCTCGGGCGCCGTGACGCGGGACATGACCGTTCCCGAGTACACGTACACGACCGTCCCCTTCGACTGGTCCGACTATCGAGGCAGCGCGGAGGGCCGGTTCCGCGAGGCGGCGCAGCTCGAAAGCGGATACCTGGACGAGAACACGACACTGGTTGCTCTCTCGATCGGCGGCAACGATGCCGATTTCTCGCCGGTCGTCACCAACTGTTTCCTCTTGCCTTGCTATACCGAGGGCTACGAAACCGATATCAAGGCGGACGTCACCGCCGCGGTGTTCAACAAGACGGTGGGGACCGAACAGGCCAACGTCAAGAATATCGTGGAGAGCATCGACAGTCGCGTCCAGAATTACAGCTCGACGCGCGGCAAGAAGGCGCAGATAGTCCTGATGGGATATCCCGAGATCACCGGCACCGGAGTGCTGGACTGCGGCGCGTTCGATCCGGACGAGCAGAACATGATGCAGCGGATGGCGGAGCACTTCGCCGCCGAGGAGAACAAGATGGTGCAGGCGGCGAAGGCTGCCGGCGTCGAGGTCTCCTTCGCCAATCCGATGCCGGCGTTCCAGGGCCACGGCGCGTGCAAGCCGGAGAGCGAACGCTGGATCACCCCAGTGACCTTCGCCAAGACAGGCCCCGGCGACTTCGGGGATGTCGACGACATTTGGTCGGGTTGCATGTTCGATGGATTCAGATGTGCGAGCCGAACCTCAATGCATCCCAACGCGGCGGGAGCGCGGACGTACGCCAGCGTCCTGACGACTCACCTTCAAGCCCTGGGATACACCGGCTGGTAGAATCACGATCGGTCTGAACATGGCAGGCCGATCACTTTCGGAAACAGACTGAGCACGCGACATGGAGGGCAGGGCCATGCCAAAAGGGTGCCTCATCCCCCTGCTCGCCGCCCTCGCCATCGGCGTGCTCAGCCCGTTCATTCTCGGTTATTTATACAAAGCGTCGGCGGCCAGCCATAACGAAGAGGTGGCCGAGCTTTTCGCGACGAAATTGCCACAGGACTGGGGAGCCGAGCTGCCGTCGGCGGACGCCGTCAAGGGCCGACCCGGCGAGATCTCGGTCTTCTCCTCGGCGCGAGAGCCGCAGGGGCTCCTCCTCAAGATCGCCGTGGCGACAGCCAAGGAGGACCTCTTCGGCCAGAGCACATTCGTTCGCTGCTACACGCTGGCCTTCGACCGCGTTCCGGCAGGCGGATTCCGGCACACCGTCGAGGATCTGCCCGGGTGCCCCTACGAGGAAGGCTGAGTCAAGAGACCCAGGTCGCGAAGTCGCGGCCGGAGCCTGGGACAGCGCTATGCCCTGTGCCCTACGGTGCGATCGACCAGAACTGACAGGTGTTGTTGAGCCATATCCCCAGCCAGGCCGGCGTGCAGTTCGCCATGATCAGTGGCGAGGTAGACATCACCACCTCTCGTGAACTGGAGACCTACATCGACCTGGTCCGCCACAGCCTGGACGCCCACCTGAACTCGACGCCAGTCGGCTGTTCTTCCTGGACAGTTCATGCCTGGCCGTGCTGCTGCGACCGCGGCCCTCGCCCAAGCGCGCGGGGTCGGGCTGCACCTCGCCGGGCTACGGCCGCAGGTGGCCGATCTGCCGGCCAGGTGCCGTGACGTGGTCGCCGAACTGTGCGTGGCGGCCCCATCCCGGATTCGCTCGTTTCTGAACGATCATCACAGGTCCGTTGGGGACGCATCAAACCCCTCCCGGACCGCAAACCATCCGGGACGTCAGGTCACCAATCGGAGGTAAAGTAAGAACGGTCAAGGGATGCTATCCGTCCTATGGTTGCTCGTTGGATGCTCGTCGGCACCTGATACGGCATAACACCGGGTGGCATCCTTGGAAATTTCGAGTGCGGGCAATGCATGACACCGCGACACAATGAGACATGATTCGATAGTGGTCGGCATTTAAAAGTGCGACTTTAATCCGTAGGTTCCGGGTTCGAGCCCCGGGCGCCCTACCACTCCATACCCCTTCCGACCTGGGCTTTCTCGGTTCTCGGCCCTCTTCGCGAGGCGAAGATGGGCGAGTTCATGCTCGTCACATGCTCTTCGGCACACGTCCGGCACATCAGCGGGCCGATAGCGAGAGCGAACTGCCCCGGTTTGCGATGTCAGCTATCGGGCCCCTTAGGCCGGACAGTAATGCCAGACTCAATCGGCGCCCTACAGAAGGGCCTGACTGGAAGGGTTGGCGGACGGGACACGCCCGGCTTGATTGCAGACGTGTCCAAGCACTGGTCAAGCCTGCGGAACTCAAGAACTCAAATCGCTTCCAGCGCAGAGACCTTCGTCTCGGTGCGGCAGGATTGAGGGCACCGAGTGGCTGATCCTGGTTGCGTCCGCGGGAGTGGTGTACGGGTTTGGCCTGGTCACAGGCGTGGCGTCGTGAAATGAAGACGGCCATCGAGTGATCCTTCGAGCAGCAAGATCAAGATTCGAAGGAGAACCAGGCGATGGCCGTAGATCCCAGTGTGACGCCCGAGCAGTGGCTGGCGAAGCAGATCGAGACCACCGACCCGGATCTGTTGCGATCCATGGTGAAGACCATGGCCGAGTCGTTGATGTCGGCCGAGGCCGACAGCCTGTGCGGGGCAGGCTACGGCCAACGCAGCAGCGAGCGGACCAACCGGCGCAACGGCTACCGCACCCGCGAGTGGGACACCCGCGCAGGATCAATCGAGCTGGCCATTCCCAAGCTGCGCGAAGGCTCGTACTTCCCCGACTGGCTGCTGGAACGCCGGCGGCGGGCCGAGCAGGCGCTGATCAGCGTGATCGCGACCAGCTACCTGCTGGGGATCTCAACACGGCGGGTGGACAAGCTGGTCGAGCAGCTGGGCATCAAGCACATCTCCAAGAGCCAGGTCTCGCAGATGGCCAAGACGTTGGATGAACAGGTCGAGGCGTTCCGCGCCCGCGCGCTGGACGCCGGCCCCTACACCTTCGTCTGGCTGGACGCGCTGACGCAGAAGGTGCGCGAGGGCGGCCGGATCATCAACGTGCACGTCCTGGTGGCCACCGGCGTCAACGCCGACGGCCGTCGCGAGATCCTCGGCATGGACGTCACCAGCGCCGAGGACGGCGCGGGCTGGCTGGCCTTCCTGCGCGGCCTGGTCGCCCGCAGCTTGTCCGGCGTGCAGTTGGTCATCTCCGACTGCCACGCCGGTCTCGTGGCCGCACCGTCGCCCTCCATCTGCCCGCCTTCCCCCGCGAGATCTGGTCGAACCCGCAAGAGCGGCTCAACATGGAGATCCACCGCCGCACCGACGTCCTCGGCATCTTCCCCGACCGGCCCTCCATCATCCGGCTGGTCGGCGCCGTGCTGGCCGAGCAAACCGACGAATGGGTCGAAGCCCGCCGCTACATGGGCCTGGACGTCCTGGCCAAAGCCCGCGTCCGGCTTGTCGCCAGCGACACACCGACCCAGAACCCGCTCCCGCAGACACTTACCGCTTAACCTGCAGAAACAGGATCACGCGAAGATCGATTCATACACCACGTCCGTGGACGTGACCCGGTCTTGCGGCCGCCAGGTATAGATCGTCTGACTGCTGACCTGCAGATCGTGCGCCAGGTCTGTGACCTTACACCCCGCCTCGAGCAGATCCAGCACCTTGCGCCGGAACTCTGGCGGATGACCCCGTCGTCCCATGCCACTTTCCTCTCATCAAGTGGCACAAGAATCCAGCAACCCAACTCTGCTCAACCCGGGACACACCTCTGCGATTGAGTTACGAAGCGGCGCAGGGAGAACCGCATACTCGAAGTGGCGGGAGCTGGAAACGGAGCCAGAATGTGGTCAAGGTCACTGGGGTGGCACACCCCGGTACGAGACCTTCACCAGCCACCCCAGCCCCGCCGACATCAACGAACAAGCCGAACGCGAGGGAGCGACCCCGCCCAGCAGTTCCAGCGTGCCGGCGACGCCATCCTCGATGAACTCCGTACCTTCCACTACGAGCACATCCCCGCCGCCGAAACTACTCGAGCAAATGTGGGGCGGACGTTGGCCGCTGACGAACGTCCCGATAACGCCGTAGCGCGTCACGAACTGGTGACCGAGCCGAGCTTCCGGTCGAGCTCGCGCTCGGTCGCCACCAGCGCCTTGTGCGCGCCCTCCCCGAAGGACGGATATTTGACCTTCTCCACCAGGAAAGCCTTGTGGAACGCGAAGGTGCTGCTTTCGGGGATCGCTCTGGCGGCGGCGAGCAGGTTGCGGGCGGCGGCGCCTCGGCCCGCCCGTTGCGCCGCGGCGGCCCGGATGACAAGCAGCAGCCGCCGAACGGGTGGCGGCAGGTCGTCAAGCACCTCTGCGAGCAATTCAGCGGCGGCCTCGTGCTGCCCAACGGCGGACAGCCTGTTCGCCGTGTGGATGATCTCGGTGGCCGCGTGCGCCGGTGCCATGACTGCGGTGTAGTGGTCTGCGGCCTGACGCGAGGCCGCGATCGCGCCTTCGAAGTCGTCGAGGTACTGCGCCACTGTGGAGCGGCGCACGGCCAGGTCGGCACGGGCGATCTGCTGAACTCGATGTCCCACGGTGCCCGGCGTGGACATCTGCGCGGGGAAGGTCCTGTCCACCTCGTCCAGTACCTGCTCCGCCAGCCGCAGGAACTTCTGGGTGAACGTGTGGTCCAGCCGCACCAGATCGCCCCACGGCAGCGTCATGTGCACGGCCGTGGTCGCGTGTGCGGACTCGGCGCCCAACTGCGCCAGCACCCCGGCCATCCGCGGCAGATTCGTGTAGTTCCACGTCCGGACCCGCACTGTCCGACGCCGGAAGAAGTTGTCGTTCCGCCATCCGGCGAGCAGCATCTTCCGCTCCTGCGGAGTTGCACGCACCAGCACCAAAGCGTCGGCGATCTGACGGTTGAAGCCGTCGCCGTTCCGCCCCGATCTGACCGCGTACACGAGCCCGGCCAGCAACGCGACGAACGCCGACTCCAGCGGTCGCTGAGCTGGGTGGAACACCCCCGCGATAAGGAACGGCAGAGTCGAGCAGGTCAGTGCGACCTGCGGTAGTCCGATGATGACCCGCCTGGCCCACACCATCAGCCAGGACAAGCGCCACCTGTCGAACCGCGGCCTGATGGCAGCGTCGAGCATTATCACGCTGGCTCCGGCCAGCATCACATACCACTGGGCGTCGGACACGTGCGCCAGCCACCACCGTGAGATCAACTCGCCGACCGGGCCGGCGGCGACCGCCAGCAGTACCAGGAACAGACCGACGTCGGTCGTCCGCGCGGCTCTGCGGTGGGTGATGAACAGGGGCCGCCGGGCTCGGTCGGCGGCCAGCAACATCACCCACATCACCACGGCGCCGACGATCCGCACCCTCAGCTCCGCGTCTCCCGGCACGAGCAACACGAACACCAGCGGGACGACGCACACCAATCTCGCCGCGAGACCCCACAACACGTCGTATGCTTTCGGCCTCATGAACCAGCGGTCGATGTGCTCCGTGAGCTCGCCGGTGACCGAAGGTGGCATCTCCGGGGGGAGCCGGATGTTGCGCAATGCTGCGCCGGCCAGCAGCGGCGTGACGAACCAGGCGATCACCGGCGTCCCGTTACCGCCGATGGAGACCATCACCAGCGCGACGAACCCTGTGGTGGCCATGCCTGTCAGCCCGGCGACCAGGCCGGCCGCTACCACGAACAGCGCCCCGTCACGGGCTAGCGTCGCCACGAGATCGCTGAACCAGCCTGCGGTGAACAGCAAGACAAGTGCAACCACCAGGTCGAGAACGTAGAGGGCCCGTCCGCGACCGCTGGGGCCGATCGCCTCCCGCAGCCTGGACAGCAGCAGCACCAGGCTCGCGACGTCCAGCAACACGTACGCGATCAGCGAAGGGTCTCCGATGAGGATCTCGACTCCCACTCGAACTCCTCCGCGTCGCACGACCGGACACCTCATTGTGGTGGTGATCACGAACGGGGATGATGGTTTTGTGCGGAATGGGGTGACGGCGCGGTGACGGCTCTGGCCCAAAATTTGGTGCAGAATGCGGATCCGCTGCTGCTCAATCCGCAGGTGATCACCACGGCGGCGTGGTTCGTCGTGCTGGCGCTGGTGATCGGCGTCGGGTTGCCGAAGGGCCGCCGTGCGAAGGCGCCTGGCAAGCCGTTGGGGCTGCTGGAGCGAGGGGTGCGTGGCGTCTCATGGGTGCAGATGTGGGTCCCCATGGGCATCGCGGTCGGTGTGGTCACTGTCGGCAGTCCGGTCAACTCGGTGCTGACCATGGTGGTGGGTGGGCTCGCGACCCTCGTGTGCGTGCTGAGCCGGCTCCGCACTCGCAAGGTGGGCCACTACGAGCGTCGCTGGCACCTGATGCTGGAGACAGTGGGAAACCTGGGCGTGCTCGTGGCGGTCGCACGCATCGACACCGGCCTGCTGCCCAGCGGGACGGTGGAAGTCCTGCTCACCGCGGGTGCGGTAGTGATCATGCAGGTCAGTTCCACCACACTGCTGCGCCGGCCGATCCCGCAGGCATGGTCGGTGGCCCACCCCGTCAGCGTCTTCGCCAACGGCACGGTGCTGGCCTACTCATTCCTGCATCAGCCGTCGATGGTCGACGCGTGGGCGTCGATCGTGGTCTCATTGACGGCCATGGTGACGGTGGCCGTGCACCTCGGCACGGACGACTGGACGCTGTGGTGGTCCAGGGTCGAGTCGGCGCGGAAGTTCCGCAAGCACGACCCCCGGTACGCCGAAGCATGGCTCCACGACGAGGTGCGGGAGCCAACCGGGATGGCTCTGCCGCACACCATGGCCGAGCTGGCCGTCTACGACCTGCGCGGGGACTTCCGACAGAAGCAGTGGCCGCCGACCGCAGACGCCATCGCCGCCGGAAAGGACTGGCTGGCCACCGCGGAGCACCTGATCACCATCGCGCAGCCGCACGTCGGCTCGGACGATGTCGCCCGAGCGCGAGCGCACTGCGCGTTTTCCCGTGGGCAGGTGCTGGAAGCCGCGGCGGACTGGGAAGCCGCCGTTGCCGCGTATCGGGCTGCGGCGACCGGGTACGACGAGGCCGGGTTGCCTGCGATCGCCGCGCTGGCGTGGCTGTTCCGCGCCCGTCTGCTGGCCGAGCGGTTGGACCGCGGCGCCGAGGCCGCGGCCGAACGCACAGCGATCGCCGCCGACGCCGAACTGGTCGTGCCGATCCGCCGATGGGCGGGCGCGAACGTCCACAACCCCGCCGACGACCAGAGGTACTCGGGCATGGCCATGCGGGCCGGACTGCCGGGTAGTCCAGGCCGGGCCACGCCCCCGTGGCTGCCTCTCGTCACTGCCGCTCCGCCGGGTGCACCGGCGGACGAGCACGAGATCTCCCGTACCCGCTATCCAGGTACCGGCCCTGCACAACGGATGATCGACCGCGGCACCAGGCTGTTCCGCCGAGGACGGCACGCGGAGGGCGCTCGGGAATTGCGAGCGGCCGCGGCGCTGCTGGAGAAGAACTCCCAGCAGCTCACCGCGATGGGCGTGCTGGCGGAGCTGGCCAGGCTGCAGACCCCGATCGGCCCGCACGCGGCGTTCGAGACGCTGAACGAGGCGCTCCGGCTGCAGGAGCGCTTCCGCGACGAGGTCGTCGACGAGCAGCTGCACATGCAGGTCAACGGCTGGTTCGAAACCCTGCACTCCCACCAGATCGGCTTGCTCACCGCAGCGGGAAGCGCGACCGGGCAGCCGCATCCGTCCATCGCCGCGTTCGACCTGGCGGAACGGTCCCGGTCGCGACTGCTGCTGGAGCAGCTCGGCACCATGGACCTGCGGACCGAACACATTCCGGACCAACTGGTCCGACGCGAACGTGACGGCATGGCCGAGATCGAGCGCCACCGCTCGGAAATGAAGGCGGTCGGTCAGCGCGTCACCGCACTGGCCGCCGTGCGCGCCGCCCGTACTCGGCTGAGCGCCACCTGGCGGGACATGGCTGCCATCGGGGCGCGCGGTGCCGAGTATGTCCAGCTGCGCCGGGGTGATCCGCTCACGTTCGCCGACCTCGGCCCGGTGCTGGGGCAGGCGCTGCTGGCCGAGTATCACGTCACCGAAGACGCCGTCGTACTGCTGCTGGTTAGGTCCGGTGCCACCGAGCCGACCGTCGTACGCGTTCCGATGCGTCGTACCGCGCTTGCTCGGATCGTGGGCGCCTCGTTCAACGACGTGCGTTCCGCGGATCCGGACGACTGGCAGGCGTTGAGCCCGTTGGTCGCACCGCTGGTTCAGCACAGCACGCCGGGACAGGTGATCTGGGTCGTCCCGCACGACCAACTGCATGGCGTGCCTTTGCACGCGATCGAGGTCGACGGGGTGCCGCTGGTCGAACGGAATCCGACCTGCTACACCCCCTCCGCCGCGGTGATGCGCTACTGCCAGGCGAAACGGCAGGCGGCCGCGAGCAGGTCGGTCGTGCTGGCCGACTCCCGCGCGGATCGGCCGTTGGCGCATTCGCGGGCACAGAGCCGGTTGATCGCTTCAATGCTGGGCGATGCAACATGGCTCGTCGGCAAGCAGGCTTCGATCGCCGGCATCAGGTCTGCGGTGAAGAAGGGTGTCTCTGTGCTCCACATAGCCTGTCACGGCGAGTTCGACGCCGAGCGGCCCGCGCAGTCCCGTGTGCTGCTTGCGGACACGAACGCCGATGGCGCGCTGACCGCGGAGAAGATCCTCGGTATGTCGCTACCCGCCGACCTGGTCACGCTGAGCGCCTGTCAGAGCGGTGTCGCGCACCGCAGGAAGGGCGACGAGCTGTTCGGCCTGCCCAGAGCACTGATCTACGCGGGTGCGTCGGCCGTTCTGGTCAGCCTTTGGCCGGTGGACGAGGTGGCCACCGGCCTGCTTATGTACTCGTTCTACCTGGCGCGGAAGGCGGGCGCGGGCAAGGCCGAGGCACTGCGTACGGCACAGCTCGCGGTGCGCACCGCGACCTGCGCCGGCGTGATCGAGTACTGCACCATGGTCGGTGGTGACGAGCGGACGGTCGCGCGGAGCGTGGCGGACATCAGGTTCCGCGCGGGCGACTTCACCGCGGCGGCCGACGAGTATACGAGGTTGCTCGGCTCCGCGAGCAGCGACGATCACGGGCTGTTCGCCGCACATGCCAGGGCGACACTGGCGTCGCGCGGCACCGCCGTGCAGCTCGACTACACCAGGAGGGTGTATGCCCATCCACACCATTGGGCCGGATTCGTGCTGATCGGAGACTGGCGATGAAACCAGGGGACCGGATCGCCGAGCATGGCGACCACGAGTTCACGATCTTGGCAGGCGAGCTGACCCCGGCCGAGGCACGTGCCGTGCTGAAGGGCGTCGGCGTGGTGGTCGACGACGACGGCACCGTGCTGGGCACCGTGACCGCGCCGGAGCTGGCCGGCGCCAACGCGGACGCGCTGGCCTCGTGGCGTGCGCTGCCACCCGCGGTCGAGGTCCACGCGGACCGGACCTTCGCGGAGCTCGCCGACTCCCCCGCGATCACCCTGCTGCTGCTCGGTATCACCCGGCTGGTGCTGACGCGGGGCGGCACACCGGTGGGTATGCTCCCGGTCGCGCGGGTGTCGGACTACCTCGCGTCCGGCGCGCATCCGTTGTCCAGCAACGAGATGGGCCCGGCCGGCGCCTCGGCCGACGGAGCGTTGCCCGGCCGGGTACGGCTCGCCGCCGCCCACGTCGCCTGCATGCACTGTGGCTACCGCAACACGCTCGAGCACTGGAACCCGCGCAGGCCGCCGCAGTGCGCCAACCCGGACCGCGCGCCGCACGACCTCGAGCTGGGCGGGTGACCCGTGATCACCGATGTCGTGCGGGAGACCACCGGTCTGTTCGACCGGCGCTTCCTGCTCAACGCGCTGCTGCCGACCCTGATCACCCTCGGCCTGCTCGGGGCGGTGGTCGCGAGCACACTGACCGATCCGGTCAAGGCGCTGCGCACGTGGAACACGCTCGACGGCACGGTCAAAGTGCTGGCAGGCACCGGTGCCGTGGTCGTCACCGTACTGATCGCCGCCATTGTCGCAGGGCGGGCGCAGTCGCTTATCCGTTGCTACGAAGGACTTTGGCCGGGGCAGATGCGGCACGTCCTGCTGCTGCCCGGCACACACCGGCACCGCAGGCGCGCTCGGCGGCTCGGGTTCGAACGCGGCGCGGCGGACTACCCAGCCGACCCGGCGGACATTCTGCCGACCCGGCTGGGCAACATCCTGCGTTCCGCGGAGAGCTACGCGTTCGACCGCTATGGCGCGGACGCCGTGCTGACCTGGCCACGCCTGTTCCCCTTACTGCCGGACAAGCTCACGGCCTCGCTGACCGCCGCCCGCGCGGAGATCGAGTTCCAGGTGACGATCTCCGCGCAGGCGGCGTTCTTCGCGGTGGCAGCGGGAGGATGGCTCGCGGTCACTGGTGGCTCGGTCTGGCTGTTCCTCACCTGCTACTGGGGCGCGGCCGCGCTCTCCTGGGCCACCTACTGCGGGGCGCTGGCACCCGCCCGCCTCTACAGCGACCAGGTGCGCGTCGCGTTCGACCTCTACCGCCAGGAGCTGCTTACCCGCCTCGGGGTGGAGGGCGACCAACAATGGGCGCGGCTGAACCAGTTTTGGCACCGTAACATCCCGCTTGACACACCGCTGCTGCCCGAGGCCAACGACCGCCTTGAGGTGCGGGCCTTGCCGTCCGTTTCGTTGAGCGTGCTTGCGTGGACCCTGTTCGTCGTGAGCGGACTTTTGGTGGTGTGCCTCAGATAGTCACGCCGTCGCGCAACCACCCATGGGTGAGCGATGAGTGTGTTGACCAGAATCCTCGAGGGCCTGGGGAAGAAGCCGCGTCCTCGCCGCTCCAGTCGTTCACGCCGGAGTTCAAAGCCGAGATCGTCGAGCTGTGCCAGCGCGGTGACCGCTGGGTCGGGCAGGTGGCCAAGGACTTCGATCTGACCGAGACCGCGGTGCGGCAGTGAGTGCGCCAGGCCGAGATCGACGCCGGGCAGCGCGACGGGTTGACCAGCAGCGAACGCGAGGAGGTGGAGGCGTTGCGGCGACAGAACCGGCGGCTGCGCGAGGACGTCGACTTCCTCAAGCGGTGGGGCTCAAGAACTCGAATTTCGTCAAGCGCAGAGCCTCTTCGTCCGGTGGGAGGAAGGGCTCTGGGGTGCCGAATGGCTGGTGCGGGTCACCTGGGATCAGGTTTCGTGATCTTGTCTACCGTGTACGCGTCACCCGGCGGCTGTTGTCTTTGCCCGGGCCGCTGCTACGGAGGAGCGTCTCCAAGGAGGCGGAACTGCTGGTGCTTCGGCATCAGAACGCGGTCCTGCGTCGCCAGGCCCAACGGGTGCGCTACGAACCGCCCGCTCGCCCGTAGTTGGCGGCGCTCTCGCACCTGATCCCCCGCTCCCAATGGGCGGAAATCTTCCCGATCAGACCAGCCACGTTGCCGGCCTGGCACCGCAAGCTCGTGGCGAAGAAGTGGGACTACAGCAAGCGTCGCGTCCCCGACGGCCACCCACCGCGGCTGCGGTCAAGGCACTTATCCTGCGCATGGCCGCGAAGAACCCGAGCTGGGGTCACCGGCGTATCCATGGTGAACTGACCCTGTAGGGCTCGAATATTCGATCCCCGCGCTGACCTGCAGCCTTTGGCAGGCTTGCCGATCTTGAGCGTTGCCGTCCGAGCGGTTGCTCAAATCTGCTGGAGCAACCGCTTGAACCGGAAGGTGGAGACCAGCGCGTCCAGCAAGACCACAGCTCGGACACGGCGCCTGATGTATTTGAGCCTCACAGATTGCTGAGCGGCGAGCAGCGGATGCAGTCACTCGCGGATGGTTGCTCGGCGGTTGCTCGTACGCGTTCGATCTGCCATGAAGCGCGAGCTTATCCCGCAGGCCCTGCGCTACGCGGCGACGCCAACATTGGGACAAACCACACGTAATGGCGATGGCCAAGAACGCATGGTTGCTCGGTGGTTGCTCGCGTGTATGCCCCACAACCCGGCGCGGGATAACACTGGCCGACACGTCGGCGTGGACGATGCCGACCACAGCGATACAAAACAACACTCGATGGCACCTAGTGATATTTACCGAGGATTCTCATAATCCGTGGGTCGTGGGTTCAAGTCCCACCCGCCCTACTCACCAATACCGCGTTCGACCTGGTGTTCCTCGGTTCTCGCCAGCCTCTGGGCTCGTTGTTGATCATGGTTAGTTGCTCGGTGGTTGCTCTTATGTACGGATCGGGGTAGATCATTTAGGCCGCCGGTGTCAGTTCAGACCCCAGTGACGGTCACCAGAAGATCAAGCCAGACGGTCTGCATGGCGCCCCTGGTCAGTGAGGGCTTGTGTGCGGTCAAGCCTTGTCCAAGCCGCCTCGTCTTGCCGGCCAGGCCGCTGGCAACCAGGAGATAAAAGATCCGCTGCTTCTCGCAGCGATCCGCTCGGCCCGTTCACCGCTCAGGCTCAGGATCGATCAGCTGCATCACCTGCGCGACAGCCGCTGAGGGCAAAAGGCAGGCCCGCCGGAGGATCGGCGGGCCTGCCTTGCCTGGGTTCGGTGGTTCAGGTGGTGGCGTCTCCCGCGTGGCCCGGCAAGGTGATCACAGCCGGGCCGCATGGGCGCTGCTGGCTGCGGTGTTGACGAGGGAGGCGGTGGATTCTGCGGCGGCACGGGCCACCTCGGGGTAGACGCTGGTGTAGGTGTCGCGGGTGAAGGTGGACGAGACGTGGCCGAGGGACTCCTGCACGACCTTCAGGTCGACTCCGGCGGCGAGCATGAGCGAGGCGGCCCTCGCACCCCCTGACTTCGACAACCTGCGCGGGGGCTCGACGACGCGGGCCGGCTCCAGCGCTCGTGGTGGCGCCGACCGCTGATCCGGCGTGCAGCCCCAGTCACCACCGCGCCTGGCGAGTGGGGTCAAACTCATCCCTGGATCACGCCCTCCCAGGTGAGGCCCCGAAGGTTGAGTGACACGTCGCCGGTCGTCAGGAGTGACGGTGGGGAGCTCGCGATCAGGGCCCGCGGATCCGGTGTTTGGCACGTTTGATCTGGGCTTCTACCAGAACGGCGGGACGGTGCCCAGGCAATCAGATGTCGCCTTGGAGGAGGGCGTGCAGATGCTGGTCGTGCCATCCATCTACGTGCAGCAGCGCGCTGCGCATGGTTCCTTCGAGGGAATAGCCCGCTTTGACCGCCACACGGCAGGATGCTGGGTTCGCCACCGAGTGGCACAACCGCAACCGATGCAGGCCAAGGTCGTTCAAGGCCCACTGGCTGACGCGCTTGGTGGCTTCAACCACAACTCCGCGGCCGCGCGCTGGGGCCAGCACCCAGTAGACGATTTCGGCACTGCCGCCCTTGAGGTCGATGTCGCCCCACCCGATCAGACCCATGGCCTCATCATCTGGTCGTGCGATGGCCCAGATGGCGCTCACCTCGGCCCGCCACCGCTCGTGCATGCGCTCGATCCTCCGGGACGCCTCCTCTCGAGTCTCCACCTGTAGGAAGTTCCATTGGCGGATCGCCGGATCCTGGCCGGCGGCCGCCAGTACGCCGGCGTCGGAAAGGTGCCAGGGCCGCAGCTCCAGGCCGCTGGAAAGGGTAAGAACCGGCTGGGCACTCTGGCTCATCTGACCTGCGGGAACGACAGCCGGTATGGGCGAGCTGGGGACCATCGCGACATCGTGCCACAACTCTGAGCCGACTGCGCGGTGCCGGACCAGAGTTCGCCGCACTGGCCGAGCTGGGCTTCTGGAAGTCCGACCGGTGGCCCCGCCGAGCCGGCGATGCCGCGCCGGCTGGTTGATGAGGGTATGTCGGTGGCCGAGACGGCCCAGACCTTGAAGATCGGCAGGCTTGCCGGCCCAGGAGGCGCTGTACGCCGTACGAGCACGGATTATTTTTCCGATCACGCATCTTTTCCTATTGCGCAAGATTGGCTATGCTTGTCGCATGGGCTTGAGGGAGCAGAAGAAGCGCGACACCCGGATCGCGCTCAGCTGGGCGGCGATCAGGCTCACCGCCGAGCGCGGCTTCGACAACGTCAAAGTGGAGGACATCGCCGCAGAGGTCGGCGTCTCGCCCCGCACGTTCAACAACTACTTCTCCAGCAAGGCCGAGGCGATCGCCGCCCGGCACTTCGAACGCGCGGCGCGCATCGCGGACGAGCTGCGTGCCCGCCCGTCCGAAGAGCCTCTTTGGGTGGCGATCAGCAACGCGGTGCTCATCGGGGCACCGCTCGACACCAAGGCCGAGGACGCCCAGCCCGATGCCCGCTGGGTGGAAGGGGTCCGGCTGATGACCGAGCACCCGGCGCTGCGGGGTGAGTTCCTCAAGGCGGCCATGGACGCCGAGCAGGAGCTGGCCGCCGCCGTGGCCGAGCGCACCGGCACCGACCTCGACCGCGACCTCTATCCCCGGCTGGTCGCGGGCACGGTCAGCGCCGCCATCACCGCCTCGACCGATCTGTGGCTGCGCATCGACCCGCCTAAGCCGTACGGCGTGCTGCTACGGGACGCGCTCGATCAAGTGGCGAAGGGCCTTCCCACTCCTACCGCCTGACAGCCCGACCTCCACCTGACCAACCGGCGTGCCGCTGGTGGCTCAGCCGCGCCTGAATTCCCGGGATTACCGACCGCTAATGAAGGACCGTGGCCGCTCGCGTGACTCCGCCCGCCGCGGTCCGGCTGTCGACGAGGAAGAAGAGGAACCTATGAGAATTTCCCCACCGCGCTGCTGCTCAGCGGCGGCGGAATCGGGGCGGTGATGGCCCCGGCGATGACCGCCGCGCTGCGTGACATCAAAGGCGCGGACATCTCCCGCGCCAGCGCGGCCAACCGGATCCTCATGCAATTCGGCGCTTCCTTCGGCAGCGCGGTGCTGCTGATCGCCCTGCAAGACAACCTCAATCAGCTCGCGGGAACGGTCAACCCAGACCCGTCGGACGAACCACTGCACCCAGCCCAGCCGTCGCGCCTCCAACTGGCCGACCACGGTGAGCAGCCCATCGGAGCGGAGCCTGCGGTAGCGGCGCGCGACCGTCTGGTCGGACACTCCCAGCACCTTCGCGATGCGATTGAAGGGCGCGCGACCGTCCACGTGCAGTGCGTGGACGATCGCACGGTCGAGCTCGTCCAGGATCGAGGCGGCCACCATGGTCAGGTTAGCGTGATGTGCCTGACGTGGCGGAACGGGGCCCAGCCTGGCGAACCGGTATGGACGAAGCTCGTCCAGGTCCGCTGCACCTGCTCCACCAGCCGCTCAAGGTGCGCGGGCTCGGCGCCGGTCAGCATCGGGGAGGCGCGCCAGGCGTCCAGATCGCCGAAGACGAACGGCAGCTCGATGCAGTGGCAGGCCCCGAAGGGGCTGCCCGGCGGAGACCAGTCGAACTGGTAGACGTGGGCATGGTCGACCTCTTCGGCGAGGTGCAGGCTGCCGTCGCGGAAGAGGCGTTCGGTCAACTCCGCCGGAGTCCCGGGGAAGAACGCCCATGCCTCGTCCCGGGTGGTGCCGATCAACATGGGCACGTCCTTCGGAACCCCGGCGGTCAGATCGGCCGGCACGCCGCCGGAGGCGACCAACTGGAAGGGTGGCGTCACCGTCAGGGGCCGTGCCGTGCGCCGGACGGTCTCGGCTTGCGCGGCGAGCAGGTCGGACAGGGGCAGTGTACGCAGCCGTTCAGCGTCGTCGGGCCGGAGGCCCAGGGCGTCCAGGAAGATCTCGCCGACTCCGGCCGCCTCCCCGGTGCTGTAGGGCCGAACCCCGGCCGGTGTGCTCTGCAGGATGACCTGCCGGAACAGGCCACGGCCGGTGGGATGGTGGAGGAGGGCGAGCGCGGAAAGCGCGCCGGCGGACTGACCGGCCAGCGTGACGCGATCAGGGTCGCCGCCGAAGGCGGCGATGTTCTTCCGTACCCACTGCAGGGCGGCGATCTGGTCGAGCAGGCCGACGTCGGCCGGGCCGAACTGCGGTGACAGGTACAGGTAGCCCAGGGCGCCCAGCCGGTAGTTGAGCGTGACGACCACCATCCGGCCGCGCTCGGCCAGCAGCGCGCCGTCGTACCAGGCCTCCGCCCCGGAACCGCTGGAGAAGCCGCCACCGTGCAGCCACACCAGGACAGGCAACCCGCTGCCACCCGGAGTCCGGACATTGACTGACAGGCAGTCCTCGCCCTGGCGCAGATCGCTGCCCGGACCCATGACGCGTGCCAGCCGAGAGGCCGGCTGCGGAGCGGCCGGTCCCGGACGGGTGGCCTCCCGTACGCCGGTCCACCGTTCGGCCGGTCGCGGCGCGGCGAACCGCTCGGCGCTCCCGTACGGGATGCCGAGATAGGCGGTGGCTGCACCCTTCGAGGCGCCGCGCAGCAGTCCTGCGGGGGCGTGGACAAGGGTGCTCACCGATCACACCTCCAGGAAGGCCAGCGCCGCGCCGCGGGCCTGGGCGGCTCCGACGAAGAACCCGCCGGGCAGCTCGCCGGTGATGAACCCGTTGCCCTCCACCAGCGCGCGAGCCGCGCTCACGTCCCTGACGGCCACGGTCTGCCCGGCCATGTACGGCAGCGCCGGCACCGGCTCACCGGGCAGCACCTCGTGGAAGGCGGGGACCGCGACGATCTCCACCCGCCCCTGCTGGAGCGGCAGCACCCGCAACACTCCCTCGTTCACCGGCTCGGTGTCCAGGATGAGGGCATAGCGGGCGACGGTGGCCTCCAACTCGGGGTCATCCACCACAAGTAGCACGCTGTGCAGGTCGGTGGCACCGTTGGCGTGCGAGAGGTAGCGAGGCTGGTGGATCAGCTCAGGGGTCAAGTGGTGTGCGGCGTGGATCAGCCCTTCGGGAGTGAGGGCACGGTCCAGGTGAATGGCCTGGAAGCGGGCGGTCGCCACCCCGTCAGAGGTCTCCACATCCCGCTGCAGCGGCAGCACACCGGAGGAGGACAGGCCGGCCGCGCGCAGCCGCTTCTCGGTGGTCTCGGCGTCGATGCAGCCGAAGGAGTAGCCGTGGTGAAACCGAGCGCCTCGTACGTCGCCGCGGTGACGTCCATGTCAGTGGTGTAGAGGACGGAGTGGTCGATTCGGTCGATGTCGTGGGCATTCATGGTTCGCAGGCTGCCGCCACGGCTGGACTGAGTTCCAGTCAATGTCCCGCGATCGATACTTTTCGACATTGAATGACCAGTCGTGGTGGATTCCGATACGTGAAGGGCCGCACCGCCGCCAGGAGCCTGACCCTGCCGCACCGGGGGTGCGGCTGTTCGAGCTATGGCTGGCACACTTCTCCCGACCCGCCGCTCCACCGCCACAGGCCCATGCAATCAACGCCCCTCTCCGGCCATCCCCTCACCTCAAGTCGCGAGCGACAGGACTCGATCAGCGGCGAGGTCATATCCGATCAACGGATGCGCGGCGTCTTCATCACCGTGACGCCCAGGCTGGTGAAGACCTCATCGAAGGCGGCGGTGAACTCGGTATCCCGATCACGGATAAGGAACCGGAGCGAGGCGGCCCTGTGCCCGAGGTCCATGAGCAGGTTACGGGCCTGCTGGGCGGTCCAGGCGCCGGTGGGATGGGCGGTCACACCCAGGACGTGTAGAAGCTGCGAGGAGCCGGACCGTGTCGGCGCGAACGCAGGATCCGTCGCACGGTCGCCTCACTGACCTGCAAGCCGAGGCCGACCAGCTCGCCGTGTACCCGCCGATACCCCAACCCCGGGTTCTCCCGTGCCAGCCGGAGGACCAGCTCCCGGACCTCCTTGGTTGTTCCGGGACGGCCAGGGTGTTGGGGAAAGTCCAGGAGCGTTCGATCAGCCGGCGATGCCATGCCAACAAGGTGCCCGGGGTGACCAGCCGATGCGCCCGCAGCACCGTCGGCAGGAAGCGGGCCAAGGCCGTCAGGAGCGCCCGATCGGCCCAGTCCGGCTTCGGCCGGACGACCTGACGCTGCGACACCGCCACCTCATGGCGGAGCACCATGATCTCGACATCCTTGGATGCCTGGCCGCGGCCCAGCAACACCAGCCGGCCGGACACCCGAATCAGAGCCAGATACAGCAGACGAACCATGTCGAGCGATGACCTCGGCCACTGCCTCGCCATGGCTAGGGTCTCGGGGAGGGCGCCGGCTTCTGCGCGGAGCACGCCTGCTTCATGCTGATCTGCTTGAGCACGGGCTGCGGACCTGCGGCAGCAATCAGTGACCTCGTTCCCGGCCGAGGAAGCACGACAGGAGTCGCCTGAAGTCGTGCGGGTGCTCGAGCGCCGGCACGTGCCCGCATCGGCCGAGCACGTGCAGACGGACATCAGCCAGGTGTTCGAGCAGGGGCAGGGCTGCCGTCCCGAGCGGGGTGACTCGGTCCTCGGCGCCGTGGACAAGCAGCACGGGCGCGCGGACCCCTGCCAGCGTTTGCGCCGAGAGGGTGAGCTCTTCGGCCCAACGTGCCCTGGGTGGAGGGAACAACGACGCGAATGCGGCCGCCCCCGCCTGCATCGCGGCTGCACGGGCAGCGACGGCCGACTCGGTCACGAGCGCTTGGTCGAGGACGAGGCGACTCAACATGTCTCGTGCCCCGAGCGGGCCGGCGGGGCGGCCCAGATCGCGTCGAGCTCGGCGGACAGCGGCGCCCCGGGGGCGCCCATCGTCGAGACCGCCACGACACGGGTGACCTGCTGGGGACGCGCGGCCGCCAACGCCAGGGCCACGGCACCGCCCATGGAGTGGCCCACCACGGCGTAGTGCTCGACACCGAGAGCATCCATCAGGCCCGCGGCCTGCTCCGTCCACAGCCGGAGCCCACCCCTGGAGCCCGCGGGGATGGGTGTACGGCCGAACCCCGCCTGGTCAGGAGCCACCAGGTGCCAGGACGTGCCCAGCGCCTGGGCCGTCGTCGCCCAGGCGCCGGATCCGGTCGTACCGGGTCCGGAGCCGTGCAGCATCAGCACCGCGGGCCCGGTGCCGCTCTCCAGGACGTGGACGGGAGAGCCGTCGACTATGACGGTCCGAAGTGCCATCACCGGGACAGGTCAGGTGTGCTCATGCCGATGCGGAGTTGATGGACTTCGAAAAGACCTCCATCATCGCCCTGCCGAATTGCGGCATGTCGGGCCACCCCCGGCAGGAGACGAGGTTGCCGTCCACGACGTCGGGAGCGTCGATGACCGTCGCGCCGGCGTTCTCCATGTCACCGGTGATGGGGGGGAAGCACGCCGTCTTTCGACCCTTCAGCAGCCCGTACACAGCCGGCACCTGCGCGCCGTGGCACACCAGCGCGATCGGGAGGTTGCGCGCGAAGAAGTGCTCGGTGATGCGCCTGACGTCGGCGTCGACCCGGATCCACTCGGGGGCGCGTCCCCCAGGGATGATGAGGGCGTCATAGCGCTCGACGTCGACCTCGGCCCAGGGTACGTCGACCGGCAACTTTCGGCCGTTCTTCTCCACGTAGGCGTCGGAGTTGGGGTCGAACTCGTGGATGACCAGCTGAACGTCACGCATCGTCCGTGACGAGACGTCAACGTCCCAGCCGCCCTCCTGCACGCGATAGTAGGGATACATGGTGTCGAGCTCCTCGGCGGCGTCGCCGGTCAGGAGCAGCGCTCTGGGCACCTGCTTCTCCTAGCATCTGAGGCGGGTGAGGTGGATCCGATCCGATCCGATCCGATCCGATTGCGTCAGCATTCCTCGACCCAGCCCGCCCGTCAAGCCTTTACCGCCATTCCGTCCGCATCCTTGACGTCGTCGAACAATCGTCGGAACCGCTCGCCGGAGAGCAGGATGTGCCGACGCATGGCGTAGGCGGCGGCCTCGGGGTCACGCGCGGCGATCGCGGCCAGAACTTCTTCGTGCTCGGCCATGGCCAAGTGAGTGACCTGGGTGTCGTGGAGAAGCCGGAACAGGTGCACGTGCGTGTGCAGGCGAGCGAGCGCTTCGCGGATGACCTCGTTCTCCGCGCTCAGGGCGACGAGATCGTGAAAAGCGGCGTCGCGTAGCCCGAAGGCGCCATAGGCCATGAGCCCGTCGCCCCCCTCCAGCTCCGCCATCTCCTCCAGCAGTCGTCGCAGACCGGCCACCTGCTTCGGGGATGCGCGTTCGGCGGATCTGCGCGCCGCTGCCGGCTCGAGGAGCAGGCGGACCTCAAGCATGTCCTCGAATCGGTGACGGGTGATTTGGGGGGGAATACGATAGCCGGCATGGGGCACCCGCACGACCAGGCCCTCGGCCTCCATGCGGTTCAGAGCGTCTCGGATCGGCGTCTGCGAGACCCCCAGCTCTCGCGCCAGGGCGTCGATCGTGACGCGGGAGCCAGGCTCGATCCGTAGCGACATCAGCTGCCCGAGCAGCGTGTCGTACACCTCGTCGGCAAGCCGGCCGCGAGATCTTCCCGGTGGCATTCCGGCCGTCATGGCCCCACGGCGCCGCGCGATCATCGCCTCGTCGTCCATCGTGACTGAGGTCCTTTCTTGCGTTTTCGGGAACCTGTTGACATCGGTCGCAACGCTGCGGGATGTTGACGCCCCCACTCGGATCGTATAGGAAAGGTGGCGGATGCCAGCCATCCTTCACTCATCGGGGAACCGCCCGCCATCGCTCCGCTTCGATCAGTTGGAGCTCCCATGAGCATGCTCGACGTCCTTCTCGGTTCGCCACCGGGCCGCACAAGGGCTGAAGGACTGCTCGACTGCCTGAAGCCCCATGACGTCGTGGCGTACTCGTGACGCCGGTCTGCGGGTCAGCCCCTGCGACAGCCGGCAACACGCCTGAACACCCCCAGCAACTGCTCGGCGAAGCACGCAGCAGGGCTCCAGAAGTCCCCACCCAGAAAGCAGGCAAGAAGATGCGGTATCCAAAGCGAAGAGGACGACCGTCCGTTCCCGGTCGAAAGGTGCAACTGGCGACGGCGGCCATATTAGCGGCCACGACCGTGGCGGCTTGCGGCGGCGACACGCAGGCGAGCGCCCCCAAGGCACCGGCGACCATCCCGGAGCTCACCAAGGACCCGCTGACCCTCAGCTTCATCTGGTTCGACTGGCCCCCCGCCCACGCGCTGGAAGACTTCGCGAACGCGGAGTACACCAAGGAGCGGTCGAACGTGACCATCAAGGTCAACACCGTGCCGAACGCGAACTGGCACGACGCGATGTTCACCCAGTTCGCCGCGCACAAGACCGACTTCGACATCCCGATCCTGGACTCGCAACACATCGGCGAGGCCGTGACGAACGGCAACATCCTCGACATCACCGACTTCGTCAAGAAGAACATCGACGTCAAGGCCTACAACCCGTATCTCCTGGCGGCCTACGGCCAGTTCCCCCAGGCGGAGACCGGGAAGCGCGACGAAAACGCCCCCCTGTACGGACTGCCGCTGCTCGGCGACACCTGGACGATGATCTACCGCAAGGACCTGATTGGCGACAAGCCACCGCAGACCTGGGACGAGATGATCTCAGTCGCCGAGAAATGCCAGGCGGACCACCCTGGCGTCAGCGGGCTGGCTTTCCACCAGGCCAACGGCTCCGACGCCGCGGCCGTAACCTACAACACGGTCAACGGCGTCTACGGCGGCAACCTCTGGGACTCCAAGAAGCGCAAGATCCAGGGCGTCCTCAACGACACTGCGGGCCAGGAGGCGATGGACGTCCTGGTCAACAAGATGAAGCCGCTGACCGCCAAGGGCTCCGGCAACTGGTTCATCGACGAGGTGAACGCGGCGGTCTCCCAGGGCAAGGCATGCATCGCGTTCAACTGGATCGCCGCGAGCGGCGGCCTGCTCGACCCGAAGCAGTCGACGCTCGGCACCACGCGGGAGCAGATTCTCGACAAGCTGGGTTTCGCCCCTCTGCCGAGCCAGAAGACGAACCTGGTGCCTCTCGGCGGCATGGGGATGCACGTGTCGGCCTACTCCTCCAAGACGAACCAGGCGGAGGCCCTGAACTTCATGAAGTGGTTCGAGCGGGCTGACATCCAGAAGAAGTGGGCCGCGGCCGGTGGCGTGCCATCGCGTACGGACGCCCTGCAGTCGCCCGAGTTCCTCAATGCCCAGCCGTTCAACAAGGTGTACGCCGACTCGGTTCCGCGGATGCGGGACATGTGGAACGTGCCCGAGTACGCGCGCCTCGTCGACATTGAGAACACCAACGTGAACGCGGCTCTCAACGGCGCGAAGAAGCCGAAGGATGCGCTCGACGACATCGCCAAGGAGCAGCAGGGCGTGCTCGACGCCAGCAGCCGCAAGGGCGGCGGCGGACTGTGAGTGATCCCGTCCCTCTGACGACCGACCACACCGGGCAGGTGGCGTCCGCGACGCCACCTGCACCGGGTCGGTCCCGCCGCTTGAGCGACCGCTGGCTCGCCGTGACCTTCATCTCCCCCGCGTTGCTGCTGTTGCTCGCGATGTCGGTGTTCCCGTTGCTGTGGGCGTTGTACCTGTCTTTCACCGACTACTCGGCCACCCGCGGGGGGCCCGCCCATTTCATCTGGTTCGAGAACTTCACCGCCATCCTGACTTCGGCGCAGGTCCACCTGAGGGCCTTGACAACGTTGATCTACGTGATCGGCGCGGTCACCCTGCAGACCGTGCTCGGTTTCGCCATCGCGTACCTGATCTCACGGCGTACGCACGGGCGAGGACTGCTGACCACTCTGTTCCTGGTTCCGATGATGCTGTCGCCCGTCGTGGTCGGGCTGTTCTGGCGATTCATGCTCGACGCGCAATTCGGCGTGATCAACAGCATGCTCGGCTCGCTCGGCCTGGGGCAGGTGGAGTGGCTCACCCGGCAGCGAACGGCATTGATTTCCCTGATCGTGGTCGACACCTGGCAATGGACGCCGTTCATCATGCTCATCGCACTTGCGGGCCTTACCGCGGTCCCCAAGTACTTGTACGAGGCCGCCTCGATCGACCGGGCGTCCGAGTGGTTCCGGTTCCGCACCATCACTCTTCCGCTGGTGTGGCCGCTGCTCCTCATCGCCGTGTTGTTCAGGGCCATCGAGGCCTTCCGGCTGTTCGACCTCGTCTACATCCTCACCAGCGGAGGTCCGGGGGTCTCCACCGAGACGTTGTCGTTCCACGTCTACAAGGTCGCGTTCCTGGGCTTCAACACCGGAACCGCCTCGGCGTACGGGCTCCTCATGGTCCTCGTCGTCATGGTCCTCACGCAGCTCTACCTGCGCTACTTGAACAAGCTCAAGGAGGACTGATGGCCATCTCCGTCGACGAGGCCGTGTCCACAGGTCCTGCCCGGGATCACACACCTCCCGCGCGTCGCTTCGGCGGCCGGGGCCGCTCCGTGCTGGAGGTCGCGCTGCTGACCGTGCTGGCCGTCGTGATGCTCTTTCCGGCGCTGTGGATGATCGAGACGTCCATCAAGGAGAACCGGGACGTCTACGCCATCCCGGCCAAGTTCTTCGACTTCAAGGTCACTATGGACCATTTCAAGGACGTGTTCGTCGCCCCCGGCGGCGGTCGCTCGGCCTTGTCCGTCTCGTTCCTCAACTCCGTCGTGGTCGCCGGGGTCTCCACGGCGCTGGCCACCGTGCTGGGGGTCCCGGCGGCCTGGGCCTACTCACGCTTCGCCGTGAAGGCCAAGAAGGACCAACTGTTCTTCATCCTGTCCACCCGCTTCATGCCGCCCGTGGTGGTCGTGATCCCGATCTTCCTCATGTACCGCCAAGTCGGACTCATCGACACCAAGCTCGGCCTGATCCTCATCTACGCCGCGTTCAACGTCCCGTTCACGATCTGGATGATGAAGGGGTTCGTCGACGAGGTGCCCCCAGAGTACGAGGATGCCGCCATGCTCGACGGCTACACCCGCTTGCAGGCGTTCTGGCGATTTACCCTTCCCCTGCTCCTGCCCGGCATCGCCGCGACGGCGGTCTTCGCACTCATCTTTTCGTGGAACGAGTTCGTGTTCGCCATCTTCCTCACCTCCAGCGACGCCGTGCGGACGGCCCCACCCGCCATCGCCGGCCTCATCGGTGGAACCACTGTGGACTGGGGTCTCGTGGCCGCCGCCTCCGTAGTGTTCGCCCTACCGGTGCTCGTCTTCGCCTACCTGGTGCGCAAGCACCTCGTCGCCGGTGTGACGCTCGGGGCGGTGCGACGCTGATGGCGGGCATCGAGGTGACCGCCCTGCACAAGCGCTACCCGGACGGGACGGTCGCAGTTGATCACGTGGACCTGTCCATCGGCGACGGCGAGCTGTTCGTGATGCTCGGCCCGTCGGGTTGCGGCAAGACGACCACGCTGCGGGCCATAGCCGGCCTGGAGAGACAGACGACGGGCGACATCCGCATCGGCGACACGCTGGTCAACGACCTGCCGCCCGCCGAGCGCGACATCGCCATGGTGTTCCAGTTCTACGCTCTCTACCCGCATCTGAGAACCCGCGACAACCTGGCGTTCCCCCTGCGGGCCGAGGGACTGCCCAAGCAGGAGGTGCGCGAGCGGGTCGACGAGGCCGCCCGGCTGATGCGGCTCGGTCCGCTCCTGGACCGGCGACCGCACCGGCTGTCCGGCGGGGAGCAGCAGCGCGTCGCGCTTGCTCGCGCCCTGGTGCGACGGCCTCGCGCATTCCTCATGGACGAACCTCTCACCAATCTGGACGCGGAGCTGAGGGCGGACATGCGCACGGAGATCAAGCACCTGCAGGGGGAACTGGGGACGACGATGGTCTACGTCACCCACGACCAAGTCGAGGCGATGTCGCTCGGTCACAGAATCGCCATCCTCAACAAGGGCCGCGTCGAGCAGATCGGCACGCCGCTGGAAGTCTACGACCGTCCGGCGAGCCTTTTCTGCGCCGCATTCATCGGCTCCCCGCCGATGAACCTGATCGAGGCGGAGGTGGCCGACGGGAAGCTGCGCAGTCAGGGCGGACTGGTCCTCACGCCACCGCCGAACCTGCCGCGCGACCGTCGCCTGGTCGCAGGCGTGCGGCCGGAGGCGCTGGAAGTCACAGAACCAGGGGCGGAACGTTCGGTCCCGGCCCGCGTGGTCTCGGCGGAGTGGCTGGGCGACGAAATCATCTACGTGGTTGACCACGGCGGCCAGCGCGACGTACGGGTTCGGATGCCACCGACTGTCCGTTTCGCTGCTGACGCACCGGTCGGGCTGCGGCACACCGGCGGCCCCCCGCCGGTCTACGACGTGAGCACGGAAGAGCTGGTGGCCTGATGGGAACCGTGGCAGTGCACGGGCTGTGCAAGTCCTTCGGTAAGGTCCAGGCCCTGGACGGGGTGACGCTGGACGTGCCGGACGGCTCGTTCTTCGTCGTGCTCGGGCCCTCCGGGGCAGGCAAGACGACGACCCTGCGAGCGATCGCCGGCCTTGAGAAGCTTGACGCCGGGTCGGTGCATCTGGACGGGCGGGACGCGACCGGTGACGCCCCGGCCGCACGCGACCTGGCCATGGTCTTCCAGAACTACGCCCTCTACCCGCGACACACGGCGTACGAGAACATCGCTTCGCCGCTGCGGGCACGCCGCTGTTCTTCGAGCGAGATCGCTGCCGCCGTCGAGCAGATGTCGAGCCTGCTGCACATCGAACGTCTGCTGCAGCGTCGTCCCGCGCAGTTGTCGGGCGGTGAGATGCAGCGTGTCGCCCTGGCCCGGGCGCTGGTCCGTCGTCCGCGCGCGTTTCTCATGGACGAGCCGCTGACGAACCTCGACCTCAAGCTCCGCGTCGAGATGCGCACCGAGCTCACCCGCATCCACCGGAGCCTCGGAGCAACCTTCATCTACGTGACCAACGACCAGGTCGAAGCCCTGTCCATGGCCGACCAGGTCGCGGTCCTCAAGGAGGGGAAGGTGCAACAGGTCGGAACGCCGACCGAGGTGTACGAGCGTCCGGCCAACCAGTGGGTCGCAGGCTTCGTCGGGAGCCCGCCGATCAGCCTGCTCGCCTGCCACGCCGAAGGAGATCGTCTGATCGGGGCGGAAGGCTGGACGCTGCCGCGGCCTCGCTGGACCACGGCTGAGGACGGTCGTCCGCTGCTGCTGGGCCTGCGCGCAGAGGACCTGTCCGTCGAGCAGCGTGGGGACGCGTCGTTGTCGGGTGAGCTCTACGGCCTTGAGCCGCTCGGTGACCGAACGGTGGTCGACGTCCGAGTGGGGACGGAGATCCTCAAGGTCAAGGCACGACCCACCGTCACCGGCACGCCGGGCGAGCGGCTGCTTGTCACGGTCGACCTGGACCGCGCGCACCTGTTCGATGCGGGCACCGGGCTGGCGCTGTCCGAGGCCGGTAGGTAACCGCGCAGGGCGGCGACGTCAACATGCGCCCACAGGTGGCAATCGGGCCTCGGCGCGACGCTGAAGCAGCCATGGCCCGAGAAGACGATCGGTGGCGCGGGGGCTGGACATCACCAAGAACACCACAGGAGGCGACGCAATGAGTGACCCGATGAACGTCCTGGCCCCCGAGCACCGGCGGCTCCGGATTGGCGACACCTGGCGCGACGCCGCCGGCGAAGCCACCTTTGCCGTCGAGGACCCGGCCACCGGCAAGATCATCGCCGAGGTGGCGGACGCCGACGTCGTTGACGGGCTCGCCGCTCTGGACGTGGCGAGCAAGGCAATGGCGGAGTGGGCGGCGACCCCGCCGCGAAAACGGTCAGAGTTGCTGACCGCGACGTACCGGGCACTGACCGAGCGATCCGAGGAGGTCGCCCGGCTGATCACGCTCGAGATGGGCAAGCCGCTCGCCGAGGCTCGGGGAGAGGTGGCCTACGGCGCCGAGTTCTTCCGTTGGTTCGCCGAGGAGGCGGTGCGCGTCGAGGGGCGCTACAACACCGCTCCCTCTGGTGGCTATCGCATCCTCACCGTGCCGAAGCCGGTCGGACCGTGCGTCTTCGTGACGCCCTGGAACTTTCCGTTGGCCATGGGCGCCCGCAAGATCGCTCCTGCGCTGGCGGCGGGCTGCACGACGATCACCAAGCCGGCGGCCCAGACGCCACTCACCATGCTGTTGCTGGCCCGCATCATGGAGGAGGTCGGCGTTCCCCCGGGCGTCGTCAACGTCGTGACAACCAAGCGCGCCGGCGAGGTGGTCTCAGCACTGCTGGCCGACCGTCGGACCCGCAAGCTTTCGTTCACCGGGTCGACCGAGGTCGGGCGCGTGCTGCTACGACAGGCGGCGGACAACGTGCTGCGCACCTCCATGGAACTGGGCGGCAACGCGGCCTTGATCGTGTGTGCCGACGCAGACCTGGACGTCGCGCTCGACGGTGCCATGGTGGCCAAGATGCGCAACATCGGGGAGTCCTGCATCGCGGCCAACCGAATCTACGTCGAGGAGCCGGTGCGCGAGAAGTTCACGGCGCGCTTCGCCGAGCGGATGGGCGCGCTCTCGGTGGGCCATGGTCTCGACGACGGCGTGGACGTCGGGGCGTTGATCGACGAGGCCTCGGTCACCAAGATCGACGAGCTCGTCGCCGACGCGGTCAATCGCGGCGCCCGTGTCCTGGTGGGCGGCGAGCGTCCGGATGGGCCGGGTTACTTCTACCCGCCTACGGTCCTCGTCGACGTGCCCGAGGACGCGCGGATGCTGGAGGCGGAAATCTTCGGCCCGGTGGCGCCGATCATCTCGTTCACGTCCGACGACGAGGTGATGGCGAAGGCCAACGACACCGAGCACGGCCTGATCGGATACGTCTTCACCCGTGACCTCCAGCGGGCGCTCCGGTTCACCGAGGGGCTGGAGACGGGGATGGTCGGCATCAACCGCGGTCTGATCTCGGACCCGTCAGCTCCGTTCGGAGGCGTGAAGCAGTCCGGGATCGGCAAGGAGGGGTCGCACGAGGGCATCCTTGAGTACCTCGACGTCACCTACGCGGCGATCGACCTGCCGTGACCGGCCTGCCGCTGCGGGTGCCCGCCGGGGATCACCGCGCCCTGCGCACACATGACCTGACCGGCCTCCACCCGTGGGGCGGGACCCGGGCCATGGTCGGCACGAATCCGCCGGCACCCGGGGACGCCGTCGACTCCGCCGATGTGCGCGCCACAGACGCGGCCGCGTCGGTGGCCGGCGCGATCAGCCCTTTCGGCGGTCCCAAAGGCTACGCCCTCGGGCTCATGACCGAGGTGCTGGTCGCGACCTTGACTCGTACCGCCCTTGGCGACGATGGCCGCCGGACCCTCGACCCGACTGACCCGCCCACCAAGGGCGACGTCTTCATCGCGATGGACCCGATGGCTCCCGGGCGCGACCGAGTCCGGGAGCCCGGCGCGCGCCTGCGCCACCCGGCGGCCAACCTTGCCGACGCCGTCCCGGTCTCGCAGGTGACCTGGACGTCCGCCCAGCAAATCACCGCCGACGTTCCAGAGAGGCACTGACATGCTTGAGACCGTCCGCGGACCACGCCAGCTGATAGTGGGCGAAGGGGTCGCGCAGAACATCCCACGAGTGGTGGCCGAGTGTGGCTCGCGAGCCCTCATCGTGACCGACCGGGTTCTTCTGGGGCAGCCGGGCGTGGCCGAGATCGTGGCCGCCGTGCGGGAGAAGGTCGAAGTCGTCGGGGTGTTTGCCGACGCGACTCCGGACGTGCCACTCGACGATGTCGCCCTGGCCGTCTCGGCCGCCGCAGAGGTGGACGCCGACGTGATCCTCGCCATCGGGGGTGGCACGGTGATCGACCTCGCCAAGATCGTCGGCGTCATCCGGTGCCACGGTGGAACGCCGCGCGACTTCTACGGCGAGTCGAAGGTGCCGGGGCCGACGATTCCTCTCGTCGCCGTCCCGACGACGTCAGGCACCGGCTCCGAGCTCACGCCCGTCTCGGTGTTGACCGACCCGGACCGCGAGCTGAAGGTGGGGGTCTCCAGCGTCCACATCGTGCCCGACTTCGCCATCGTCGACCCCGAGCTCACCTACACCTGCCCTGCGACCGTCACTGCCCACTCCGGCATCGACGCGTTCTGTCACGCGGTGGAGAGCTACACCGCGCGACCCCGCGCCCACGGACCGCGCGACCTGGTGGAGCAGGTCTTCCTCGGCCGCAACCCGATCACCGATCACTACGCGCTCCTGGCCGCGGAGCGGATCGCCCGCAGCTTGCCCCAAGTCGTCAGGGACGGAGGCGACAAGGACGCGCGCGCGGACATGTCCTATGGGTCCATGCTGGCCGGGCTCGCGTTTTCCCACGCAGGCAACGCGGCTCCGCACGCCCTCCAGTACCCCATCGGCGCAGCCACCCACACGCCGCACGGCCTGGGCGTCGGGCTGCTGCTGCCCTACGCGCTGGACGCGGCCAGGGATGCCATCGGCGACCGGTTGGCCATCCTCGCCGGGGTGTGCGGGCTCGACGTGACCGACGCCTCGGATGCCGAGGCCGCGGATACGTTCCTCACCTGGCTCGACGGGCTCCTTGCCGACATCGGCATCCCTGCCACCTTGGCGGACATCGGCGTGGCACGCGCCGACCTCCCGCGCTTCGCGGAGATGGCCGGTGGCGTCACCCGCTTGATCCAGAACCATCCAGGCCCGACCGACACCGCCAGCCTGACCGCGATCCTCGAAGCGGCCTGGATCGGGGACCGGACCCGACACGTCCTGACCCGGGAGCAGAGATAGTGACGGGCCTTTCACATGACGACGAGTTCCCTGCCCCACCCTGTGTATCGGAATTGCCGGCTACGCCTTAATGGGAGCCGCCCATTCCCAGGCCTGGCGCACAGCTGCGCGCCACCAGGCCGGCCACGGCCGCTTTCCAGCGATTCATGCCGCGTGCGCGACCGGGTTCGCGAGGTCCTGGGGCCGTCGCGGGTGGTGACCTTCACCTTATGGCGGGTGGCCATTTTGGAGACGGTGGACTGGTGCTCGAGGGCCAGCGTCTTCAGCATCGACACCTCGGCGTGCCAGCGCAGCCTGCACAGCCGCCAGGCGTCCTTGGCGAGCAGGTAGTAGTTCACGACGCTGCGATACTCGGCTCCGTAAACCCGCACGATGTCGTAATCGTCCAGGTTCTGGAGCCGCGGCCGGTAGCACGGCCTTCCGTGTTTCCGGTAGCGGGCGCACTGGGCCCCGACCACGTCCGGAGGCACTTTCAGCGCGATCTTGCCATTGGGCGACCGGCGGCCATTGCTGACCTTCGTGCTGGAGTGCTGGGCGGTGATGTCATAGCCGAGGAACCGCGCCCGCGGGCTGCGGGCGTGCGTGATGAGGGTCTTGTCCTGGTTGAGTTAAGTCCGAGGGTCTCCCGGAGGAACCGCGCCAGCTTCGCCTTGATCTCCTCGACGTGCGCATTTCCAGCGCGAGACGCCGGGCCTCCGCCCGGTCCCCGCGCCGCCGCGCTCTCCTGAGGAGGGCGTCGGCCTGCCGGTAGGCGGTAATTGGCGGCCCGCGTCGCCCCCCGCGTGTACTGCTGGATCAGTTCCCGCTCCCGCGCCGCCACCCCAGAGGAACTACTGGTCAAGGACAGCACCGGACGCCACCCGTGAGCCGTAGAGGCCTTCGAGCCCTACCGGCGCCAGCGCTGGAACGACGGCTGCACCAACGCCGAACAGCTCTACCAGGAACTGCGTGAACGCGGCTTCCACGGCGCTCCGACCACCGTCCGCCAATATCTACAGCCCTGGCGCTCGGACGCCACCAGGCAACCGCCGCTCCCGGCTCCGCCCGCAGTGCGGCAAGTCACCGGATGGCTGCTGCGCAACCCCGCCACCCTCGCCGCTGACGGGCAGCGACACCTGGACGCACTCACCACCGCCTGCCCGCCGCTGGCCAGGCCCTACGACCACGTCCGCGCCTTCGCGGACATGATGGTCAACCGGCACGGCCATCACCTCGAACGCTGGATGGCCACAGCCGACGCCGACGACCTGCCCGAACTGCGCTCCTTCATCACGGGCCTGCGTCGAGATCTCGACGCAGCCCGGGCAGGCCTGACCTTGCCCTACAGCTCTGGCCCGGTGGAGGGACACGTCAACCGCATCAAGATGCTCAAGCGACAGATGTACGGCCGCGCCAACCCCCACCTCATGCGCAAACGCGTCCTACTCGCCGACTGAGCCCGCCCCTTCACGGAATTCGTGCCAGACCCTGAATCCGGCCGTCGTTGACATCCCTACACAGCGGTGTCGAAATAGGGGACCAATGGCTCATAACGGCGATGGTCAAGAACGCATGGTTGCTCGCTGGTTGCTCTTGTGTACGGATCGTGTATCGCGGCAGATCGTTTAGGCGGCCACCGTCAGGTCACACCGCCAGGGATGGGCATCAGAAGACCAAGCAAGAAGGCCTGCAGGCAGAACTGGTGGCTGACCTGCTGCGGATGCAGCGGCCGGCCGATCTCGTCAGTGACGACAAACCCACTGTCTGTCCAGGCCTCGCCCGCGATCAACCGTTCGGCGGCTTGTGCTTGCGGTGCGCGCGCAGCGCGGTGACGATGTTCTCATCCAACGCGATGGTGCGGTCGACGGCCTCGGTCTTCGGCCTGCCCTGCACCGGCTCCCAACCCAACGGAGTGATCTGCCAGGGCACCCCGGCGGTCCCGGCGGTCAGGTCGACGTCCTTCCAGCGCAGCCCGACCGCCTCCCCCGGCGCAGCCCGCGCAGGGCGATCAGCCGGTACAGCAGCGGACAGCCGGTGGGTGACCGCCTGGGCGAGAAAGGCAACGCAGCACTAGGCTGGCGGGGATGACGGGATCGGCGGCGGGCGCGCGGACACAGGAGCAGATGCGGCAGCGAAACCTGAGTGAGGTGCTGCGGCGCGTCCATAAGGAAGGGGCCGTGTCACGGGCCGCGCTCAGCCGCCGGATGGGGCTCAACCGCAGCACCATCATGGACCTGACCGCCGAACTCGCCGCCGCCGGGCTAGTCCGCGAGGGCGTCCCCATCGGGCGGGGTCGCGCCGGGCGGCCGTCCATCGTCGTCATGCCCGAGCAGGGGAGACTGTATGGGCTCGCGTTCGACGTCGCCGTGGACCGGCTGCTCGCGGCCCGTGTCGGGCTCGGCGGCCGGGTCCTCGACCGCCGCGAGGCCGTGCGCACCCGCGCCGGGGCCGACCTGGAGGACATCGTAGGCGTTCTCGCGGCCTTCGGCCGCGAACTGGTCGTCGGGGCCGGTCCGGGCTCGTTGTGCGTGGGGGTGGGCGCGTCCTACTGCGGGTTGATCAGGCGCGCCGACGGCACAGTCCGGTACGGACCGCACCTCGGGTGGGTGGACCAGGCGTTCGGCGCGGAACTCGCCGCCGGCCTCGGTCTCGGGCTTCCCGTCGAGGTCGGCAACGAGGCACACCTGGGCGCGATCGCCGAGCACGTGCGCGGCGTGGGATGCGACGTCGACAACCTCATCTACCTGCACGGGGACGTCGGCGTCGGCGGCGGAATCATCGTCGGCGGCAAACTCCTGGACGGAGACGGAGGCTACGGCTGCGAACTCGGGCACATGCTGGTCAACCCGTTCGACGGACGGCGCTGCCTGTGCGGGTCGCGGGGCTGTCTGGAGGCCGAGGTGGGGGAGGAAGCTCTGCTCGACTACGCGGGACGGTCCGGCGAACTCGTCGGACACGACGGTATCCGGGCAGTCGTCGCCCTCGCCGGGACCGGCGACGCCCGCGCGCGGGACGCCCTCGACCGCATCGGCGACTGGCTCGGTGTCGGCGTCGTCAACCTCATCAACCTGTTCAACCCGGCGCTCGTGGTCTTCGGCGGGATGCTCCGCTATGTCTACCCGGGCGCCGCGTCACGCGTCCGTGCCCGGATCGACGCGCATGTCCTGCCGGTGTCGCGCGAACGTGTCCGCCTGGCCGTGACGGCCCTCGGCGACGACACCACGCTCGCCGGTGCCGCCGAACTCGCCTTCGCCAACCTCCTGGACAACCCACTCGACGCACTGGCCACCCTGCGCTGATGAGATGAGGACAGCCGCGCCGACAAACCGATCGGCACAGCCGTGCCGTAAACGATTGAGGTCGTAGCGGTCACGTCGCGGAAGGGCTGCATCGTGGAGCCCGTGGGACGTTGGCGCCTCGACTGGTACGGCCGATGCCTGCGGCCGTGAAGGCTTCGTCGAGCATCGCGGTGAACTTGGTATCCCGATCGCGGATCCGGAACCTGAACCCCTCCGCCTGTCTCCCAGTTCGATCACCAGGTACCTGGCCTGCTGCGCAACCCACGGCCCGGTCGGATGCCGGGTGACACCGAGGACGTGCACCCGGCGGCTGCCGATCTCTATGACGACCAGGCAACACAGGCGTTGGAACAGCACAGTGTCGGAGTTCCTGTCTGACGAGACACGGCGCCTCGTCGGAGGCTGACTCCTAGGGTTTCGGCGTTCCATACGGGTCGTGCGGCGTGTCGGCGTAGGCCCACTGGTGATCACGTGCGTGCCGGCAGGCCACCTCCACGTCCCCGGCGCGCATGACGTCCAGCAGCTCGCGGTGCTCGTCGGCGACCCGCTCGAGTTTCGGTCTGGTGACCATGAGAGCGATGGCCGTGCGCGCCTCGATCTGCAGCGCCTCCCAGGCGCGGGTCAGCAGCACGTTGCCGCCGGCCTGCACGACGTGCCGGTGAAACCGCGCGCTGGCCAGGCCGATGCCGTGCACGTCGTTGTCACGGGCGCGGCGGTACATCTCCTCGGCCTCCTCCCCCAGCCGGTCGAAGGGGAGGGTTCCGGCCAGCATGGCGAGCCGCGTCGCAGTCTCCTCAAGGGCGGCCCGTACGATGTACGCCTCGCGGATCGTCTGCTCGGCGAACGGCAGCACCCGGCTGCCGTGACGAGGCCGGCCGTCGATGAGGCCGAGGCCCTCAAGCTGCCGGAGCGCCTCCCGGACCGGGGCCTGACTCGTTCCGAACTCGGCGGCGATCTTCGTCTCGATGAGCCGGTCGCCCTCGCCGAGTTCGCCGGAGACGATCCGTTGCAGCAGACCGTCGCGGATCTGCCGGCTCAGGGTCGGTCGCGCGGAGCGCGGGCTCCCCGTGGGTTGCGACAACGAACCTCCTCCACATTGACGCCCAGAGGGCTCTTGACTCTTCGATCATGCCACGTAAGTTAATTATCGATATCGATAACTGGAGTGCACATGCTGACCTCCGTTCAGACACCCGAGAGTCCTGAAGCCGCTCATGCGGCGCTTCAGGCCGGTGCCGTGCCCCTCGGCGGCGGCACCTACCTGCTGGCCCGCCTGAACGATCAGGCCGGCGGCGACCTGCGGCTGGTCAGCCTGCGCAAGGCGGGATTGTCCGGCATCGACGTCGAAGGCGACACGGTGACTCTGGGTGCGGCCACCACTCTCGCCGACATCGAGGACGACGATCGGTTGAGCTACCTGTCCGGCTGTGTACGGTCGATCGCCGCGCCGCCGGTCCGCAGCCTCGCGACCGTGGCCGGCAACCTTTTCGTGCCACAACCGTACGGCGACCTGGCGGCGGCTCTTCTGGCCCTGGACGCGGAGCTGGACGTGCTCGGCGCCGACGGCGCCCGCCGCGAGCCGCTCGAGCGGGTCGTCACCGGCAGCCTGCCGGCGGGCGACCTGGTGACCCGCGTCCGGTTCACCGCTCCGGCCAAGGACGTGTTCCGGTTCTACAAGGCGAGCCGGCGGCGGCTCAACTCAGGATCCATTGTGACGGTGGCGGCCCGGATCACGATCGAGGACGGCGTGGTCGGTGACATCCGTCTCGTGCTCGGCGGCCTGGCGCGGCGCTTGGTACGCGCGGCCGGCGCCGAGCGCGTTCTGCTGGGCGCGCCGCTGAACGCCCAAATCGTCGCCCGGGCGGCCGGCGCCGACGTCATCGAGCCGTTCGACGACGCCTACGCCTCCGCCTGGTACCGCGCTCGGGTCTACCCCGTCCACCTGCGTCGCGCCCTGCTGGGGGCCTGAAAGGGCATCGCATGCCTTCGACAATCGTCACGCTCAAGCTGAACGGCACCGAGCGGGAGCTGATCGCCCGGCCGTCGACGACGCTGCTGAGCGCACTGCGCGACACATTGGGGCTGATGGGGGCCAAGCGCGGCTGCGCGCAAGGGGGCTGCGGCAGCTGCACGGTGCTGCTGGACGGCCGGCCCGCGGTCTCGTGCCTGGTCCCCGTCGTGACGATCGACGGCTCTGCCGTGGAGACGATCGAGGGCCTGGCCGAGGGCGACCGGCTCGGCGACGTGCAGCAGGCGTTCGTCGACCTCTTCGCGACGCAATGCGGGTTCTGCACCCCTGGCATGATCATGTCCGCCACGGCTCTGCTCAACCGGAAGCCGGATCCGACCCGCCAGGAGGTCGCCGAGGCGATCTGCGGCAACGTCTGCCGCTGCACGGGATACGAGCCGATCATCGCCGCCGTCCTCGCCGCCGCGCAACGCCGCCGCGGCGCCCCGCTCACGAACGCGGAGGCCGAGGTCTGATGGCGCGCCTCACCCCGATCGACACCGCGTACTTCAAGGGCGAGCGCGCGGACGACTTCGCCGTCATCGGCTCCGCCGTCCCGCGCTCGGACGCCCGCGCTCACGTCACCGGCCGCACGGTCTTCTTCGAGGACATGGCCCCGCCGGAGATGACGCACGTCAAGATCCACCGGTCCACGCGGCACCACGCCCTCATCGACCGGGTCGACGTCTCCGGCGCCCTCGGAGTCCCGGGCGTGCTTCGGGTCATCACCCACCAGGACGTGCCGAACAACTGGTACACCGTGCTGCGCCTGATCGGCGTGGGACCTGACGACGAGCCGGTGCTGGCCGAGGATCGGGTCCTCTACCGCGGCGAGCCGATCGTCGCCGTCATCGCCGAGACCGAGGACGCCGCCCGCGAGGGCGCGGCCCGGGTCACGGTCGACTACACCGATCTGCCCGCCGTCCTCGACGTCGAGGAGGCGCTGGCCGACGACGCGCCGATCATCAAGCAGGCGGGCGCCAACCACTTCGTGTACGAAGGACATCACTGCCGCCGGATCCGCTTCGGCGACGTCGAGCGAGGCTTCGCCGAGGCGGACCGCATCATCGAGGGCCGCTACAGCTCCTCCCCCATCGAGCACGCGCCGACCGAGCCGACCGGCTGCATCGTCGTCCCTCAGGGCGACGGCCGGCTGCGCATACACACCAACACCCAGGCCGCCTTCTTCACCCTCGACAACACCGCGCTCATTCTCGGCGTCCCGCCCACCAGCCTGCGCGTCGTCGGGGGCACCGTGGGAGGCGGCTTCGGCGGCAAGGTCGATGTCATCGTCGAGCCACTCGCCTGCATCGCCGCCATGCTCACCGGCCGGCCGGCCAAGTACGTCTACAGCCGCGCCGAGGAGATGCAGGTGTCGTCCCCCCGAGCGGCCGAGCGCATCTCCATCAAGGACGGCGTCATGGACGACGGCCGGATCGTCGCCCGCAAGATCACGCTCTACGTGGACGCGGGCGCGTACTCCCGGCACAGCCCGTACGGCACCACGAAGGCGGCGGCGCACATGCCCGGCCCGTACACGATCCCGAACGTCCACGTCGACGCCTACTGCGTCTACACCAACCGCACGCCGTCCAGCGCCATGCGCGGGTTCGGCGTCACGATCGGCGACTTCGCGCTGGAGTCGCACATGGACCGCATCGCCCGGGAGCTGAACATGGACCCGCTGCGGCTCCGGCTCAAGAACGCCTACCGGGACGGTGACATGAAAGCTCACCGCAAGATCGCCTCCGGCACCGCGCTGGTCGAAGTGATCCAGAGCGCCGCCGACCTGGTGGGGCACGACCTTCCGCCGGAGTACCGGGCGATGTCCTCGACCGAGCGACCGGAGGGCTGAACGATGGCGTTACGGCACGGGCGCGGATACGCGGCCGTCAACTACCCGACCGGCATGAACCTCGGCGGCGACCCGTCGCAGGCACTCGTCCACGCCACCACGATGGGCGGATTCGTCGTCACGCTCTCCTCGGTGGATCTCGGCCAGGGACTGCGGACGGTCATCGCCCAATGCGCCGCCGAGACACTCGGCATCCCCATCGAGAACATCATCGTCGACACCGCCGACACCGACACCGGCCCGCACTGCATGGGAACGTTCGCCAGCCGCGGCACCCACCGCGTCGGCAACGCCGTGATCATGGCGGCGCGCGAGGCCAGAGACGTCATGCTCCAGGTCGCCGCCGACGAACTGGAGGTCGACGCGGAGGACCTGGAGACCGACGGCACGGGCTTCGTCCGCCTCAAGGGCTCGTCGGAGAAGAAGATCCACATCAGCGACGTCGCGCTCGCCGCGCACTTCCGGCAGGGCCGGACCATCTCCGGCCGAGGCATCTACCTCAAGGAGCCGAGCACCCCGGTGCCGGAGACCGGCGAGATGGACCCGGACTCCTGCCAGGCGCACGCGTGCACGGTGGCCGACGTCACGGTCGACGACGAGACCGGCGTGATCGAGGTGCTGCGGCTCTACAACACCTACGAGATCGGCCGGGCGCTCAACCCGGCCCTCGCGACGCAGCAGGTCGAGGGCGGCGCCTGGATGGGCCTGTCGCACGCGTTGTTCGAATCGACCGAACCGTACTATCCGCACTCGCGCGAGCACGGCCCGGTCGATTTCACGGAATATCTGATGCCCGGGCCGGCCGACATCCCGGCGCAGACCAGCCTGTTCCTCGAACGGCCCGCCGGCAACGGGCCGTTCGGGGCCAAGGGGATCGGCGAGATGACGGCGAACGCGCCGATCCCCGCGATCGCCAACGCCGTGTACGACGCGGTCGGCGTACGGCTGACGAGCATGCCCTTCACCCCGGAGAAGGTGCTGCGCGGACTCGACGAGCTGCGGGCCGGCCGTGCTGGTTGACCGGGAAACGCTGGACCGGCGGCTCGGCGCGGAGGGCTATCTCGCCGACGAGGGCTTGCTCACCGCCCTCCACCTGGCAGGCACGCTCCGGCTCCCGCTGCTGCTGGAGGGGGAGCCGGGGGTCGGCAAGACCGAGGTCGCGAACGTCCTGGCCCGGGTCCTCGGCCGCGAGCTGATCCGGCTGCAGTGCTACGAAGGACTGGACGCCTCCCAGGCCCTGTACGAGTGGGACTATCCCAAACAACTGCTGTCCCTGCGGGCCGCCGAGGTGGAGGGGCGCGGCGTCGGCGACCTGTACCGCGAGGAGTTCCTGCTGCAGCGCCCGTTGCTGCGGTCGCTGCGGGCGGCATCCGGCGCGGTGCTGCTGATCGACGAGATCGACCGGGCGGACAGCGAGTTCGAGGCCTTCCTCCTGGAGTTCCTCGGCGACTTCCAGATCACCATCCCGGAGATCGGCACCATCACGGCGGCGAGCGTTCCGTTCGTCGTCCTCACCTCGAACCGGACCCGCGAACTGCACGACGCGCTCAAACGCCGGTGCCTCTACCACTGGATCCCCTTTCCCGACGCCGAACGGGAGCGAGCGATCATCCGGGCGCAGGCGCCGGGCCTGGACGAGAGAAGCGCGGCCCGCCTCGTGGCCGCCGTGCACCGGATCCGCGGGCTGGCTCTGCTGAAACCCCCGGGCATCGCCGAGTCGGTCTCCTGGGCCCGCGGCGTGCAGACGCTGGCCCGTGAGGGGTCAAGCTGGCTGGAGGCGATGCGCCGGTCCGCGGGGCTGCTCGTCAAGCACGAGGAGGACCTCGCGCTCCTCGGCCGCCACACCGCGGAGGTGTTCGGTGACTGAGCAGTCCCTCGTCGTACGCATCGCCGATCATGTCCACGGGTTCCTGCGGGACCTGCACGCTCGGGGCCTGCCCGTACCGGTGCCCAAACAGCGGGTCTTCCTTCAGGCGATCGAGGCCGCCGGCCCGCGCGACACCGCAAACCTCTACTGGATCGGGGCGGTCACGCTCACCACCTCCCATGAAGACCTGGAGGTGTACTCCCCCACGTTCGAGCACTGGTTCGGGAAGGTCGCGGCGCGGCGCATCCCCGATGAGGAGTTCCCCGACGACGAGGCCCCCGCCCCGCGCGGGAAGCGGGACGAGGCTCCTCTCACGGCAGCGTCCGGCGGGGACGCGGGGCTGAAGGCCGGCTCCTCGGAGCGCGAGAGCCGCCCGGTGTTCGGCCCGGCGAGCGAGGACGACCGGGCAGTGCTCTCGCTGCTGTGGCGAGAACTACCCCGGGCGGTGCCGACGATCCGGTCGCGACGCCGGCGGCCCGCCCGGCGAGGTCCGTGGATCGACGTCGCCAGGATCTGCCGTGAGTCCAGGCGCAGCCATGGAGAGATCATGACGTTGCGCCGGCGCAACCGCCCGCAGCGGCAGCGCCGTGTGCTGCTGCTCATCGACGTGTCCGGGTCGATGAAGCAGCACAGCGCCCACTACCTCCGCTTCGCCCACGCCGTGGTCGGCCGGCTCGACCGCGTCGAGGTGTTCACCTTCGGCACCCGGCTGACCCGCGTCACCGAGCCGCTGCGCGCACGGCATGTCGACGCGGCCGTCGGCTCGCTGAGCGACGTCGTCCTGGACGCCGAGGGCGGGACGCGGATCGGCGCCTCGCTCCAGGAGTTCCTCGCCAACGCCAGGCAGGTCACCGTGGCGCGCGGCGCCCTGGTGATCGTGCTCTCCGATGGCCTGGAACGCGGCGACTGCCGGCCCATGCAGGCGGCCGTACGGCGGTTGTCGCTGCTGAGCCACCGGTTGCTGTGGTGGTCGCCACTCGCCTGCGACCCGGCGTACCGGCCGGTCACCCGCGGCATGTCGGCCGTGCTCGGCAGCGTGGACGCGCTCGCGGGCGTGCGCGACCTGCGGACGGCGTACGAGCAGGTACAGACCTGGACCAGGGAGTGATCGTCATGCCGGAGGCGACCCGCTACTCGGGTGACATCGTCGACTCGCATCACCACATCTGGCGGGCCGGAGACCTGCCCTGGTTGTCCGGACCGATGGTGCCGCGGATCTTCGGCCCGTACGAGCCGATCAGGCGGGACTATCTGATCGACGAGTACATCGCCGACGCCACCGCCGCAGGCATCCGCGAGTCGGTCTACGTGCAGACGAACTGGCCGCTCGACCGGGTCGTGGACGAAGTGCGCTGGCTTCACGAGGTTCATCAGGAGACGGGCCGGCCGATGGCCGTCATCGGATCGGCCGACATGTTCGACGAGGGCGCTCCGGACACCATGCGACGACAGGCCGCGCTCACGCCGCTGATCCGAGGGATCCGCCAGCAGCTGCACTGGCACCGGCGCCCGGAGTTCCGGTTCGCCACCGCGCCCGACCGCATGAAGGATCCGCTCTTCCGCAAGAACATCGGCGCGCTCGCCGACCTCGGCTGGCTGTTCGAGCTGCAGGTCTTCCCCGAACAGATGCCGGACGCGGTCGAGCTGGCGGCGGACTTCCCCGACGTCACCTTCGTCCTCGTACACGCGGGCATGCTCATCGGCCGCGAGTTCCTGGAGCCGTGGCGGGCCGGGATGGCCGCGCTGGCCGAGCGCCCGAACGTTGTCGTCAAACTCACCGGCCAGGGCACCTTCGTCCACCAGGTGGATCCCGGCCTCATCTCCTTCGTCGCCGACGAGGTGATCGGCTGGTTCGGCGCCGGCCGGGCCATGTTCGGCAGCAACTTCCCGGTCGAGAAGATCTGGACCACCCTGCCCCGCCTGGTCGAGGCGTGGAAGGACGCACTGGCCCACCTCCCACCCGCCGACCAGCACGACATCTTCGCCGGCAACGCTCGACGGGTGTACGGACTGGAGGGCTGACCTGGAATTGCTGCGACTCGGGCCGCGAGGCCCGGAGGGCTTCGACCGGCGACGTCGGACATTCCCGGTCGTCCAACGGTATGACACGAAAAGGAGTATCTCGGCATGGCACTGTTCGTCCTGACCTACGGCTACAACGACACCCCCCTGAGAGCGGAGCGCCGCGAGGACCATCTCGCACACCTGAACAAGCTCTTCGAGCAGGGCAGTCTCGTCGCGGCCGGGCCCTACACGGACCTGACGGCCGGCATGATCGTCCTACAGGCCGAGGACGAGGCCGCGGCGCAGGCGCTCGTCGACCAGGACCCGTACACACAGCTACAGGTCACCAATGATCGCCGGCTGCGCCAGTGGCGCGTGACGGTCGGCTCGCTCGGCTCCGGCTAGTTCACGCCTGCGCTCCCTGCTGTCTCTCGGCGTCCCGTCCCCCGTATTCGACCACGTGCTCCTCTGGCTCAGCGAAGCTGTCACCAACGCCATCACCCACTCCGATTACAGTCGCGCTTCCGCCAGCACGGTGACAGTCCGGATCATCCCGATCATCCGCATCGGTACGGGTCGCAACAAGTCGGGTCCTGGGCGACCCGCTTCGCCTGCCACTGCTCGGGCGTCACACTGTTGTGCGCGGCCATCACGTGTTCCGCTTCGATTTTGTTCGCCTTTGAAGGACCACGCGATGGCTGCCGCCATTTGTCGACGCCACCGTGAGAGAGCTAGGCCCGGATATCGAATTCGCCGTGCGGATCCGGGCCATCGACGACGTCGTCCTCTTCAGGGTCAAGACCGGCCGATGGCGGGGTGCCGTACTCGCCGACGAACCCAACTCGGAGGTGCGGGACTGGCTTGTGGCTGCCGGCATCCGCGAGGACGGATCTAACGACGACTTCTACACCTCCCTACACAGGGACGCCCGTACAGCCAGACAGCGATACAACGCCGAGCACGACAAACCGTTGACCACCGACACCTATGTGGGTCACCTCCTGCCCAATCAGGACGATCATGATCGTTACCTCTTGGAGGCAGGCACTCGACTCGCACTGCGCCTCAACACCGAGCTGCGCGCTCTCATCCGAGGCTCACTACATGACGGCCACGAGCACGCCGCTGACTTCCCAACGTTCCGTCTTGGCGTTGTCGTCCGTGCCGACGATGGCCACGAGACCTACGTCGCCATTCGAATCACCGGCTCAGTCCCGACAAACCTCACCGTGATGATCCTTTCTCGCGCTCCGGCTGCGCGTTTGATGCTTGGTTTCCCGAATACACTCTGCCCGAACGTGACTTGCTACCCGCCGAACAAGTCTGGTCAAATCTGATGGACCCCAAGGCAGCGTCACAGCTTCTCAACGAGATTTTTCAGGGGACACCGCCCACCTTCGGTGGAGCGCGTAGCCAAATCCCACTGCTGAGAGGCTTCCGGTCTGCGGTTGGATCAGCTTGCCGCAAGCGCCTGTAGCAGGCGATCGAAGGCAGTGATATCCGCGCACCCGACCGCACGGGCGAAGCGAGTCTCGGCTCAGCCCGTGTATGGCCGCAATCGTCTCAAGCACCGTCGCAGGGGTTTCCGGGTGGATCCTGACCTCAATCACCTGGCGGAGGGGCCCCGCCCGGACCGTCGGCACGTCCGCCACATCAGGTCTCACGCTCTGCAGGACGAGCACCCCGCGACGACTTCTGAAGCGGGGGTACAGCCGTGTGCGCACTCGGAGGGGGTGTCGGATCGCGAGGCCTGGGCGATCACTCCGCCCAGCGAGGTGCCGACCAGGTGCGCGGACTGCCATCCGAGGGTACGGACAACGATGGCACCAGTCCTACGGGCACCATAAGCATCCCTGATAGTCCACGCAGAAATCATCATTGGCGCTTAACCCACCGGCAGAACAGAATGCCCCCATGTCTAGTTCCACAAGCTCTCCGACCCATGCCACACGTCACCCCCGCGAACATCTGACTGCGACGCCTTCTCCGGAAGCTTTCCGCATGGCCAGAGCCGACGGAAACGATCGCCTGCGCGGCAGTGGCTCGTTGTTCGAATCCTTCTTCGCGTTGGACGGAGCAGCGTACGCGCCCGGCGCCCTGCCCGTATCGGTCAAGGAACTGCTCGGCCTCGTGGTGTCCGTGATGAAGGACTGCGAGGAATGCGTCTACTACCACCTCGAACGATGTGACGAAGAGGGGGTCACTCGTGATCAGGTGCTCGAGGCGCTGCAGATCGCCCTCGTAGGAGGCGGTTCGGTCACCATTCCGCTCCTTCGCCGGGCCGTCTCCTACATGGAGAAACTCCCGAACCTCGGCGACGGGAGCGAGGGCTCTGTCTTCCTTTCTGGGACAGAGCCCTTGGAGTGATACCTCCACCCAGAAAGGCGGGTCCTGAGCGGTGAGCGGCTGCCTTCATTGCGATTCCTCGGCAGATGATTCGTGGAGTACGCCACCACGTACCTGCAGCAGTGAACCATGGTCGACGCGCGCTCTCGCCCGCGAGCTCGGTGCGCGGGTCGCACTGACGACCCTGGAGGGCGCGACCGGTGCCCGGCAGCCACGCCGACGTCGTCGCGCGGGCGCGTCCTCGTCCATTCCTGGCCCCCAAGCGCATCCCAAGTTTCTTACAAGGGCATCGCGGCATCCTCGTCATTACCGACGTGGAAGGAAGGCCTGAACGTGAATTCCCATGCATTCGACCTGCTGTGCCGTGCCGTGGAGGAGACGGACGCGGGCCGCGCCGACACAGCGGGGCGCTGGCTGGAAAAGCTCCGCAGTGTGATCAACCCCGAGAAGGCAGGCGGCGACGACTTCCTCTATCTGCTCTATCACGACGCTCTGGCCGCCCGGCATGGAACGTGCCAAGACGAGCGGGACAATCTCTATCTCCGCAGCTTCGAGCGTCCGCAGATCCAGCTGTTCGACCTGGTGGCCGAACACCTGCCGATCGTGAACCTGGCAGGTCGCATCGGCGGCGCACTCCTCGCCGGGCACCTCGCCGGGCAGGACGAGGCCACCCTGCTGTCGGTGGGGATCGGCTCAGGCGTCCAGGAGGCGGCGGTACTGCGGACGCTCGCGGACCGCGATCAGGCACCCGGACGGCTGACGGTCATCGGGGTGGACCCTGCGGCGGCCAGCCTCCGCCAGGCCGAACAGGCCATCCGCGACACCGGTGTCACGCTGGACTTCCACGGAGTGCCCCGACTCGCCGAACACATGACCAGCAAGGACTGGGACCTGGTACGCCGTGCGCCACGTCCGCTGATCATGAACGCCGCGTTCGCGCTGCACCACCTCCGGGACAGTCCGTCCGGCGCGGACGAGCGGAGCACGTTCTTCGAGAGATTACGCGCGGCCGAGCCGGACGTCGTGGTGCTGTGCGAGCCGGACTCCGACCATCATCGGGTGGCGCTCCCCGAGCGGTTCCACAACTCGTGGGAGCACTTCCACGCCGTCTTCCGGCTGATAGACGCGCTGGAGGTGGCGGCCGCCGACCGCAACGCGATGAAGCTCTTCTTCCGCCGCGAGGTGGCCGACATCGTCGGCACAGCCGACGACGAGGAGCGCTACGAACGTCACGAGCCGACCGCCACCTGGCTCGCCCGGCTGCGTGAGGCCGGCTTTCACCCGATGCCGGTGCCCCCGTCCGTGGTGCCGGAAGCCGCTACTCCCGCCGCCATCCGTCAGGATCCGGACAGCGTGCGCATCGGATTCGAGGGCGAGTCACTCGTCGCCGTCCTGTACGCGGTGCCTGCGCGGGCGTAGCCACCGGCCGCGCGGGAGTCGGGCGGTGATCCGTCCGCGCACTGCAGGGCGTGGGCGGCGAATGCCCGCAGGGCGTCGGCGTCCCATGCGTGGCCGTCGGTCTCCCGTTCCTCAAGTGAGACCGGTCGAGCGCTGCGATAGCACGCGAGCGCCTGCTCCACGATGGGACGATGGCGTTCGGGCAGTTCGCCCAGTGCCCACAGGGCTCCCTCCTCCTTGCTCAGCACGGTTCCCGGGGGACCTGCGAGCATCGCGAGCACGCGGCACGCGTTGAGCACCCCGTAATAGGGGGATTTCAGCAAGCGATCATCCTTGAGCGCCCACGCCAGATCATCGAGAACGGCCGCCTTGTAGTCGGACTCCGGCACCGGCGCGAAGACGTCCTGCGGCGGCTCCCCGATCAGGGTCACGCCTCGGTTACGTGTCACGGTGATGTGCGCGGCCAGGTCCGGATCGGCCTGATGCCGGTCGTTGTAGTCGTGCCGGCCGAGCAGGATCCGCTCCGTCCACGCGGCTGAATAGTGCACCTCGTAAGGTCGTGGATGCTCGTGTGCTCGTGCCTGCCGGCGGGTCAGGATGGACAGCTCCAGATCGCCCGTGATCGGCCGCCGGTCGCTTCGCATGGCCAGGGCGCGGGAGGCGTGCTCCCGTTGCCGGTCGTTGAGCGGCTCCTCGACGACCAGGAGCAGGTCCAGGTCGCTTTTGGCGCGGTAGAAGCAGCCCATCGCCAGGGAACCGTGCAGATAGGCGCCGACAAGTGGTATGCCGACGGCCGCGGACGTGCCGGTCACATACTCGCGGACATCGGCGTCGCAGTCGTCCCACGACTGTGCGCGGTCGGCCGGATGAAGGAAATCGCTCAGCACTCCAGGGATCCTATGGCGCGGGAGTCGGCACTGTGGTCGGTGCGGTGGGTCGTCAGGCGGTCGGGGTTCGGCCAGCGTACGCCGTCGGCCCAGCCCGCCCGCTCGAACCAGCGGATCAGCCGCGCACTGGGGTCGAGCTGCCCCTTGAGCACGCCGTGCCGGGCGCAGGTCGGCTCCACATGGTGCCAGTTGTGCCAGCCTTCGCCGAGCGTCAGCATCGCCACCCACCACACGTTGGAGGAACGGTCCCTGGTGCGGAACGGGCGGTCACCGAAGGTGTGGGCGATCGAGTTCACCGACCAGGTGACGTGGTGCACCACGGCGTAGCGGACCAGACCGCCCCACAGGAGCGCGCTCCACGCGCCCGACCACGACATCGACCACAGCCCGCCGGCGGCCGCCGGGAGCGCGAACGACAGGAGAACGACCGCCGGGTAGGCGGCGTCGAAACGTCGCACGTCCGGGTCGGCCAGCAGGTCCGGCACCCAATGCCGGCGGCTGGAGCGGTGCCGGGCCGTGTAGAACCAGCCGATGTGGGCGTGCAGCATGCCGCGCAGCAGCGCCAGGCCGCTGTCGCCGTAGCGCCACGGCGAGTGCGGGTCACCTTCGCGGTCGGCGTACTTGTGGTGGCGGCGGTGCTCGGCGGCCCACAGCGTGAGGGGGCCCTCGACGGCCATGCCGCCGGCCAGCATGAGCGCGATCCGTAGCGGCCGGTTGGCCTTGAAGGCGCGGTGGGTGAAGAGGCGGTGGTAGCCGATGGCGATCCCGAAGATGCTCACCAGGTACATCGCGACCGCGATGACCAGGTCGCGGGGGCCGATGCCCCAGCCCCAGGCGGCCGGCACCGCGAGAGCCAGCAGCAGCACGGGCAGGACGACCAGGACGATCAGATAGGCGGTGCGGCGGCCGGTGGTGACGGTCACCGTCTCCGCCGTGCCCGGCTGCGGCATGGGTGACGTCACGTTTCCTCCCGTGAGCGGTACAGCGCGATCAGGCTCCTTATTCAACGGCCAGGCCCATGGAGTGCGGCAATGTCCTGACAGTGACGGGATGATTACCGTGAGGAAGCAAAACAATGCACGCGGCCGCCATGAAGGAAAGGGGCGACGCATCCCTAGATTGTGATTGCACAACGTGATCATCCTTGTGCGCTCCGGCATCAGACGGAAGGTCCACGGAATGGGTGCTGTCGATCAGGCGACCACGGGCGGCCATCTGGAGAGATACGAGGAGGCGCTGGCCAGGGAGCCGATGTCCGCGTTCGGCCTCGTCCGGGAGTGGATGCGTACCGACTGGCGGAGCCTGTTCGCCGAGTTGCGCGAGCGGCGCCCCATCTTCGTCACACCCGCCTTCACGGTCGTGACCCGCTTCGCCGACGTCATCGAGGTGCTCTCCCACGAGCAGGTCTTCACGGTACGTGCCTTCGGTCCGCGCCTCGACGCCGCGCTGGGCGCCCCGTTCATGCTGGGCCGGGACGCCACGCCGATGAACTGGCGGGAAAAAGGCCTGATGCAGCTCATGCTCGACCCGCGGGACGCGGCCGACGTGCGCGAGCTGGCCGGCCACCTCGCCGACGAACTGCTCGACGCCGCCTGGCCCGACGGGCGCCTCGAAGCGGTCAACGGGCTGTTCCGCCCTGTCGCCCTCGGCGTGTGCGCACGCTATTTCGGCATTCCCGGCCCCGATCCACAGACCCTGGGCCGGTGGACGCGGGCCATCGTCGCCGACGGCTTCGCCAACTTCCTCGGAGATCCGGAGATCCAGGCCGCGTCCGTAAGAGCGGGCAGCGAGCTGATCGGATACCTGCGAGACCGCCTCGCCGAGCACCGGGCCACGCTGCGGGCCGGACGGGACCTCCCCGACGACGTCTTCGCCCGACTCGTCCGCTCCTCCCTGCCCGACGTGACCGACGACCGCATCGTGATCAACATGGCCGGACTGCCGCTGGGCTTCGTGGAGAGCGCGCCGGGGGCCATGGTCGAGGCGGTCGAGCAGCTCCTGCTGCGCCCGCGGGTGCTCGCGGAGGCCGCGGCCGTCGCCGGCGACCCCGAACGGTTCGATCCGTACGTCTGGGAGGCACTGCGGTTCAGCCCGTTCTTCAAGCTGCTCCCCCGGCTGTGCGAGCGCGACCATGTCCTGGCCGGCGGCACCCCGCGCAGCACGGTGATCCCCGCGGGCACGTTCGTGCTCGCGGCGCCGGCCTCCGCCATGTTCGACGCGGCCGTGGTGCCGGAGCCCGACGAGTTCCGCCTCGACCGCCCTCGCCACCATCAGCTCTTCTTCGGCTCCGGCCATCACGCCTGCCTCGGCGTGCACGTGGCCCGCGTGGTGATCGCCGAGACCGTACGCCGCCTGCTGCTGCGTCCCGGCGTGCGTCCGCTCCCGCCACCGGAGGGCCGCGTCGAGCGGGCACTCGGGATCTTCCCCGACACCTTCGTCCTCGGGCTCGGCACCGAGGGGCGAGTGGCCGCCGAAAGCCTGGGCGCCGAAGAGCGGCCGGGCATCGACGGGAGGGAAGGCTGACGATGGCGGCGAGCCGAGCACGCGCACGCAGCATCGCCACGGATGGTCTCGCCAACCGGCTCAGGTTCCTGGCCCTGACCAACGGCCGGCCGTTCTGGGACCTCGTACAGAGCAGCCGGCCCGTCCGGTGCCGGGTCAACGCCTCGCTGATCGACCATGCGATCCGCGAGATGCCGCCGCGCCCCGAGCCGCTGAGCACCATGGCCGACTACACCTCGTGGGCCTCCTTGACCGACCGCACCTACAGCGGCAGGCACCTGCCGCCGGTCCCCGTCGCCCAGCGGGATCTGCCCACTCCGGAGCGCGCCGGCGGCCTGTTCACCCGCGGCGAGTCCATGATCCCCTGCCCGCGCTCCACGGTGCTTTTCGCGTACTTCGCCCAATGGTTCACCGACGGTTTCCTGCGCGGTGACACCAACATCCCGCGCGACCCGCGCAAGAACAGCTCCAACCATCACATCGATCTGAACCAGGTGTACGGCCTCGACGAGGCGGCGACGGGCGCACTGCGCACGTTCGACGGCGGGCTGCTCAAGAGCCAGCTCATCAACGGCGGCGAGTTCCCGCCCTACCTGTGTGAGAACGGCAAGATCAAGCCGGAGTTCGCCCCGCTGAGCGTCATCCGCTTCGACCAGCTCTCCGACGCGCAACGCGACACGCTCTTCGCCACCGGCAGCGACCGGGGCAACGGCCAGATCGGCTTCACCATGCTCACGGTGCTGTTCCTGCGCGAGCACAACAGGGTGGCGCGGCTGCTCGCCCGGGAGTATCCACGCTGGGACGACGAGCGGCTGTTCCAGACGGCCCGCAACATCCTGATCGTGCTGCTGATCAAACTGGTCGTCGAGGAGTACATCAACCACATCACCCCTTACCACTTCCGGTTCACCCTTGACCCGGGGTTGGCGGCGCGGCTGGACCATGCGCCCTGGCACCGGCAGAACTGGGCGTCGGTGGAGTTCAACCTCGTCTACCGCTGGCACAGCCTGATTCCGTCCCACCTGTCGGTGGGCGGGCGAGACCTGCCGATGGCCCAGACCTTTTTCGGCGGGGCGCTGATCCCCGGCCCCGGCCTCGGGCGGCTGTTCGAGGACGCCTCCCGCCAGCGGGCCGGCCGCATCGGCCTGTTCAACACCGACCCCGTCCTGCAGGAGGTCGACGTGGCCAGCATCGCCGACTCCCGGGCGCTCGGCCTGGCCCCGTACAACAGCTACCGCGAGCACTGCCGCTTCCCGAGAGTGCGTGCCTTCGAGCAGATCTCCGGCGATCGGCGGGTCAGCGGCGCGCTGCGCGAGCTCTACCGCGACGTGGACGACGTCGACCTGTACGTCGGGCTGTTCGCCGAGGAGCCCGGCTCCCCCGACGCGATCCTGCCTCCGCTGCTGACCAAGATCATCGCTATCGACGCCTTCTCCCAGGCGCTCACCAACCCGCTGCTGGCTCCGCGGATCTTCAACGCCGCCACGTTCTCCCCGGAGGGCGTGCGGGTCATCGCGGCCACGCGCACGCTGTCGGACGTGCTGCGCCGCAACACACCGGAGGACCCGAGCCCCCGCCTCGTCACCATGTCCCGGCGGACCAGGTCGTGACCGGGGAGAACGATCCGGCCGCCGGACCACTGCCCCCGGGCGTGACCGGGCAGAACGATCCGGCCGCCGGACCACTGCCCCCGGGCGTGACCGGGCAGAACGATCCGGCCGCCGGACCACTGCCCCCGGGCGTGACCGGGCAGAACA
>NZ_JBFAHJ010000032.1:0-56605 GCF_040654115.1 Nonomuraea sp. NPDC050786 | reverse complement strand
CGATCCGGCCGCCGGGCCGCTGCGCGCCGCGGCACGCGAGCTGGTGGACATCGCGCTCACGATCCAGGACGCGGCGGCTCACGCCACGGCCGCGCTCACCGACGACGCGCTGCTCCGCGCCCTGCCGCAGGCTCCAGCGGCGGCCCGGCCCGCCTACCGCGCGCTGCTGCGGGCCACGACGAACGGTCAGGGCCTCGGGTGCGCGTTCACTGGCGGCCGGCTGGCCACTGTGGCCGCCAAGGCCGGTGCCATGCTGGGGGCCGAGAGTCTGGCCGTACGCGTGCTGGCCACGTCGCTGCGGTTGCGCGTGGCGGCCGTGGCGGTCGCTCACCCCGAGCTGACCGGGGACCCCATGCTCGCCCGGCTCATCGACGCGGCCGCCGCCGACCGCGATCTGGAGGCCGTACGTGCCCTGCGCGCCCTGCTCAAGGACCGTGGTGCGGTGCGCGCGCTCAGCCAGCTCGCCCCGGTCTTCGGCGAGGTCCTCGCGCTGCGCGCGCTGCTGGACGAGAACCCGCTCAACGACGCCACCGCCTGGCTCATCGCGACGGGAAAGGGCTTCGCCACCGCCGATCCGATCCTCGGCATGAGCAACAGGGCCATCGCCGTCCTCGACACCGGGGAAGGCGCCGCGCGCCGGATCGAGCTGACCGCAGCCGAGTCGGCCCGGCTCTGCACGCGGGGGTCGCTGCTCGGCTTCCTGACCAACATCCGCACGATCGGCACCACCGGGCGGGCCCTCATCCAGAGCGTCGAAGGACCCGACGGTGTGATCCGCCACGTCCTCCAGGCGCCGGGCATGCGAGTGGGACGTCCCGACGGCGAATCGCCCCAGGACCTGCTCGGCGCGTTCAGCAGCGCCGTCCTGTCCAGCAGCCCCTACAGCCGCGCCCTGGCCGAGGCCGTCGCCGACTACGGGCCGCCTCCGGGCGCCGAGCTGGCGCTCGTCGGACACAGTGCGGGCGGGGCGGCGATCATGAACCTGGCGCAGGACCCCGACTTCTGCGCCCGTCACACGGTCACCCACGCCGTCGCCGTCGGCTCGCCCGTCGACTTCAAACGCCCCGCCGACCCGCGTACCTGGGTGGCCAGCGTCACCAACCAGCACGACATCATCCCCACCCTCGACGGGCAGGGCGCCGGCAACTGCTTCGACCTGCATCCCGACTGGTACGTGGTCGACTACGGCGATTCCACCCACCTGTTCCCGCAATGCCACAGCATCGAGCAGTACCTCGCCAACCTGGCCGACGACCTGCCCGAGGCTCGCGATCACATCGACGAGCGGCTCACGCCGTTCCGGGGGCAGGTCGTGCGCTCCCAGGCGTACCTGCTGTTCGACCGCCCGCCCGACCCGGAGGAGTTCCCCTTCCTGACGGTCCCCACCCGCTCCGTGGACGGTCCCGAGGGAGCCGTCGAGCTGCCGATCAGGTGCCGCGACGGCAACGCGCTCACGGCGTACTTCGCGGTGCGCCCGGCAGCGGCGGCCGGCCTGCTGGAGGGGACGGGGCTCGGTCCCGCCGTACAGGTGGCGGGCCGTGCGCTGGTCGCCGTGCACGCCGCCTCGAACCGGGACACCAGTGCGGGCGGCTACGGGGAGCTGCAGGTCGGCGTCGTCGTGCCCGGCCCGTTACGTCGACGCTCCCGTTCTCCCGTCGGGTCCGGGCCGCTGAGGCGACGCTCCTGCCTTTCCGTCTGGCCTGACCTGCTGCGGGCGGCGGACCTGCGCCGCTCCGGCACCTTCCTCGTCGGCTCCGCGGTCGACACCACGGTCGTCCGCGCCCTCGGCCCGCGACTGTGGGGCGGCGAGACGTACCTGACGCCGCTGGAACTCCGGCTCGGCACCCGGTCCGCCCACGTCGCCGTCGGCCAGATCCTCACCCTGCGGGGACGGCTCGGTCCGGGGCTGCCCCTGAGCGATCCCGGCCTGGTCGGCTACGCGCGGGAGGCCGGTGCCGTGCTGCGCTCCTGCGTACGGACCCGCGGCCAGGCCCGGCTGCACGCGGCGCCGGCACTGCGGCTGATCGTCGAGCCGCAGTCGGCCCACCCGCTGGCCGCCCAGCTCCGCGAACTGGCGCTCGACGGGGCCCGCCCGGTGCTGTGCCTGTCGACCGCCACCCGCCAGACGCTCCGGGACGCCGCCGTCCCGGTGCCGCCGGCCTGACGGAGGAGCCATGTCCGCCCAGCTCGCCGCGATCATCGCCCATGCCGAAGTCCTGCGTTCGGACGCGCGCGCCCTCGCCGCCTGCGCCGAGCGCCTGCGCGCGATCGAGGCAGGGCTGGAGGCCGGTGGCGGGGCACCGCATTGGCTGCACGCATCGGTGACCGCCCACCTCGCTGCCTGCGCGGCGGCCGCCGCCGACCTGGAGAAGTCCGCGCAGTGCCTGAGCCGCTACGCGGACGAGGCGAGCTCCTGACCCCGGGGCGACCCGCCACCCCGGCATCGCTACGTTTTCAGAATCTCACGCTGCACGTCACCTTCGTCGAGAGGGTGTATATGTTGGAGGGCGCATAGTAAATAGCAAACACGTGGGTACGGACGCCGTGGCCGCCCTTGCCCAGGGTCTTGGTGAACTGGTATTCCCATTCGTACGGCTGGTCGTACTGGCTCTGCGGAATGCACCTGGGCGGCGGGATCGCCGCCGGCGGCAGGTTGGGCGGCGCCGCGGATGCCGCTTGGGCCGAAGCCGTCAGGGTGATACCGGCGACGGCGAACGCCGAAGCCACTATTGCCACTCTTTTGCCGATGGTCATGTTGAAGCGCCTTCCTGTATGTGCGCGACCGGTACGCGCTCGGCCTTCTTCGTGCGTGAATTCTTGCCGTCCCGCCGGGAGCGGACCAGGACAATGACAGGACATATGTCACGGCACCGGGTTTGCGCCCGGCGCCGGTCTCATGCGTTGCTGGTTGCCGTAGCAGCCGCATGCTGGAGCCCGGGGTGGGAGCGGAAGTCAGTGCTCGAGAACCGGCGGGATGTTGTGGTTGGGGCGGAAAAGCTGGTTCGGGTCGTATTGCGCCTTCAGTGCGGCCAGCCGCCGGTAGTCCGCCTCGGTGTAGGCCCGGCTGACCCGCTCGGGAGCCGAGTCGTGGTCGAACAGGAACCCCGGCAGCATGGCGCCGGTGTCCCAGCGCCGGAGCCGCTCCAGCGCCGCGTCGGCGGCCTTGCGCGCCGCGTCGGCCTGCCCGGCCGGAGCCGGCGTCCGCAGCCACAGGTGGAAGGCCGCGCCCTGCGTGCTGACCGCGTGCGGGCGGCCGGGCGGGCGATTCAGCGCCCCACCCAGGTGACGTAGCTCGATGCCGGGGAACGGGCCCCCGGGCGTCGACGGGTCGATGAACGAGACCAGCTCCGCCACGGCCTCGTCGTCCAGCTCGTGCAGCAGCGCGCTGCGCAGGTGCGCCATGACGGGGTTCTTGGGGTCCTGGTAGATCTCGGTGATCTGCGTGTACGGCATGGCGCCGCAGGCGTCCTTCTCCGGGCCGAGCGCGCGCAACGGCTGCACCAGCCGCGCGCCCTGCTCCTCGTCCCCCGTGTAGACCACCCGGACCTGCACGAACGAGCGGCCGCGGAACTCCTCGGGCAGCTGCGGCACGTCGGGGAGGCGCAGCAGCGTCACGGACGACGACATCTCGTCGGGCTGCTCCTTGACCCAGGCCAGGTAGGAGCCGAGCACGCGGGCAGCGTGCCCGGGGTCCTCGCCCGGGTAGTAGAGCTCACCACCGTAGACCGTGCGCAGCGGCAGCAGCTCGATCTCGGCCGCGACCACGACACCGAAGTTGCTCTTGCCGCCCCGCACCGCCCAGAACAGGTCGGGCTCCTGGTCGGGCGAGACGGTGCGGAGCAGGCCATCGGCGGTGACGATGTCGAGCGAGCGGACGCGGTCGGCGGCGAAGCCGTACGTGCGGGCGGCCAGCGGGAGCCCGCCGCCGGTCAGGTAGCCCATCACCCCGACCTGGCCGGAGGAGCCGCACAGCGGCGCGAGGCCGTGCTCGGCCGCTGCGGCGAGCACCTCGCCCCACCGCAGCCCGGCTCCGATCCTCGCGGTGCCGGCACGCGGGTCCACCGACAGCTCGCGCAGCTGCCCGGTGGCGATGAACACGGCTCCATCCGCAGGCACCGACTTGCCGTGCCCGGTGGACTGCACCGCGACCGGGCGTCCCGCCTCCGCCGCGAACCGGACGGCGGCGGCCACGTCATCCGCGTCGGCGGCGACCACGACCACCGCGGGCCGGTGCTCAACCGTCAGCAACCAGCCGGAGCAAGCTTCCTCAAAGCCCTCGTCACCGGGGTGGAGCGTGCGGCCCCGGATCGGCGCGTCGGCCGCAGAGTTCGCATTCAGCATGTCAGTCATCCGCCTTCACACAAGGAAACCGTTGGCCCAACCAATGTTGGTTGCACCAACGATACACATAATCGTGGGTAGGGCCAACAATTTGCTAGAGTGCCTCCGTGGACGCCGCAGAGGGAACGCCGCCGCAGCGGCTGCGCACGCTGCCGAGCAGGTTGACCAACCAGGCGGCACAGACCGCCAACCGGATCGTCGATCAAGCGTTCGCCCAGGCCGGCGTTCGGCGCTACCACTACTCCCTGCTCGCCACGCTGGAGGAGTACGGGCCGGCCAGCCAGGCCGCCCTCGGCCGCCGCACCGGCATCGACCGCAGCGACATGGTGGCGATCGTCAACGACCTCGCCGAACGGCGACTTCTCGAGCGCGCACCCGACCTGAAAGATCGCCGGCGCAACGTCATCACCATCACCGCGGCAGGCCGAGAGCAACTGGCCCACCTCGACCGACTGGTCGCCGCCGCCCAGGACGAGTTCCTCGCCGCGCTGCCCGCCGCCGACCGGCGTAACCTGATCGACCTGCTCACCCGCGTCGTCGATCATCACGCCGACAGGCACGGCTGATGCGTCATTCGATGATCGGCAGTAGGCCAATATCGTCGCCGGTGACGGGCCTTTGCCGTACCCGGTGTGGGGCCACGACAGCGTCGCGTTCTTGAGGAATTTGGAATTACCGGTAAATCGTCGATCCGGCGGGTAATGGCCGGCGACTGGACGGACGGCCATAATCCAGAAGAGTGAGCAACGCGTTACTTCATTTTCGCCCGGGTGTCGGGGAGTGTGGACGGTACGCCCATCTCTGCAGGGAGGACGACGTTGTCGACATCCGTGGGCCAGGAGCCCTCTTCCCAGAACGTGCCGTTCCTCGATGTGCTGGATCCGGCTTTCGACTTCGGCGCACCTGAGGTCTTCGCGGCCCAGGCGCAAAGCTGGTACGCGACAAGCCCCCTAGGGCTGCTCGTGCTGCGATATGAGCAGGCCAACGACCTTTTACGCGACCGGAGGCTGGACCACAACGGCAAGCGGTATCTGGAGACGAACGGGATCTTCGACGGTCCGATTTACGAGTGGTTCGTCCCGATGATCGTCAACCACGACGGAGAGGACCATCGCCGCCTGCGCCGCCTGATGAGCAAGGCGTTCACCGCGCGTACGGTGGAGAGCCTGCGGCCGTTCATCCGGGCGCATGTCGAGCAGCTGACCGAGGGCCTGGCGTCGGCCGGAGTGTGCGAGTTCGTCGAGGATTTCGGCTCCCGGCTGCCGCTGGCGGTCATGTGCCGGTTGCTGGGCGTGCCGCCCGAGGACTACGACGTCTTCGGCACCTGGACGAGGGACATCGGCCTGGTCTTCAGCCTCGCGGCCGGGGGCGATGTCGTCACCAGAGTGGAAGCCGCGGTACGCGGTCTGAACGACTACGCCGACTTCCTCATCGAGGAGAAATCGGCCAGGCCCACCGACGACCTCAGCTCCGCCCTGGTCGCCGCCTATCAAGCCGACGACGGCCGCGTCAGCAAGGACGAGTTGCGCAACCTCCTGGTCACGCTCGTGTTCGGCGCGCAGGACAACACCCGGTACCAGCTCGCGAACGCCATGGTCGCCTTCTCCGAGCACCCCGACCAGTGGACCCTGCTGGGGCAGCGGCCGGAGCTGGCTGCCCAGGCCGTCGAAGAGGTGATGCGCTGGCTTCCCTCGGCGGGCTCCATCTACCGGTTCGCCGCGGAGGACTTCGACTATGAGGGATTGCACATCGCGCGCGGCACCTTCCTCATCATGTGCGTGAGCATCGCCCAGCGCGACCCGCGCGCCCACAAGAACGCCGATCGCTTCGACATCACGGCCGTCAGAGAGAAGCCCCCACTGCAGTTCGGTGCGGGCCCGCACCACTGCCTGGGCTCGGCTCTGGCTCGCGTCGAGATAGGGGAGGCGCTTCCCATCCTCGCCGAACGGCTGGGGCCGCCCTCCGTTGTGGGGCCGATCACCTGGCAAGGACCCCTCGGGATCCAGGGTCCGGATGCGCTACCGCTGCGCTTCGGCTGATCAGGACCCGCCGGCTGAGGGTGGCCGATGCCCGTTGTCATGGATGGTCATGGATCAGACGTTCGTGGATGACGAGGGCCGGATGACGAGGGCCGGATGGCGTGGTCGCGATGGCCGGTGAGCACCCGGTTGGCGGCGCTCCGATCGAGCCTGTCCTGGCCGGGCACCGGCGTGCCGGACGTGGATGGAGGGCAGCAGGGCCTGGCTGTTGGTGTTCGGCGCGAGGTGGCGCGTGTAGGCGAGGAAAGATGGGTGGCGTATTGGGCGCGCCCGCGCCCGACGCGACGGTGGCCGCCGCGGCGCACAGCGCGGCGCGGCCGGCCACGACGCGGGCGGGCGTGCACGACGCGGGCGGGCGTGCACGACGCGGGCGGGCGTGCACGACGCGGGCGGGCGTGCACGACGCGGGCGGGCGTGCACGACGCGGGCGGGCGGGCGTGCACGGTGCGGGTGGCCACGGGGTCCCGATCCGGTGACGGATTGCTCGCCCTCAGCCGGACGGCCTCCTCGGTGAGGGCCGCGAGGCGGACCGGATCCGGGCGATCCGCCTAGCTGATCGGGACGGTGAGGCGGCGTCTGGTGGGCGGTGCCTCCCTGCGCTCCCCGAGCAGGGTCATGAGCTGGTCCATGGCCACCTCCCCGAGCTTCTCGCCGTCCACGTCGATCGAGGGAACGTCGCCCAGGCCGAGGCTATCGACGATCATGCGTTCCGAGCTGACCACGACATCGCGGATTCCGCGGCGGAGCAGGACGAACATGAGGCCGAGGCCGATGGAGGTCGCGTACGGGACCACGGCGGTGGCGCGGGCGGCCACCACGGCCTCCGCCGCCTCGACTCCGGCGGCGAACGTCGAGGGGTAGGGGCCGAGCATGGTCAGCGTCGCGCCGCTCGACTCGGCCGCGGCGCGGATGGCCGCCTGGCGCTGGCGGTCCTGCCAGGAGCCCGCCGGGCCGCCGATGTAGACGATGCGCTCGTGGCCCTTCGCGACGAACCAGCTGACGAGCGCGCCGAAGGCGGTGGCCGTGTCGGCGACCGCCGAGGTCATGCCCTCGATCTCGCGGTCGATGAGCACCGTCGGCTTGAACGACGCGGCGGCGCGGACGATCTCGTCCGAACCTCGGGGAGCGGCCAGCAGGAAGCCGTCGACCTGGTGCGCGAGTTGCTCGACCGCGGCGAGCTGGGCCGAGTGCTCCAGGGAGTGCACCGCGATGGTCAGCTGCATGCCCGAGTCGGCCGCGCGTGCCTGGGCGCCGCTGATGATCGGGGTGAAGAACGTGTTGTCGAGCGTGGGCACCACGACGGCGACCACCCCGGTCCGGCCGCGGGCCAGCTGGGTGGCTGCCCGGTTGGGGACGAACCCGAGCTGTTCGGCGGCTGCGCGGACGCGGGCCACCGTTTCCGGGGCGGCCAGGTCGGGCCGGCCCAGGGCCCGGGAGGCCGTCGCCTTGGAGACCCCGGCCAGCGCGGCGACGTCCGCGAGTGTCGGCACCCATCCTCCTTGAGTTGTCGTCGTGACCCGGAATCCACACAGGGGGTTTGTGCGCGAGGCCGCTCATAATCTATGGTCAGGCTCATGCAACCGGTTCCGCAACCGGTTCCATCCAAGCGTACGCCACTGAGAAAGGACGCCGACATCTCCCGCACATCGGCCCTTCTACTGGTGCCTGGTCTCGTCCTTCTCGTCGCAGGTTTCCTCATCCCCTCCGCCGCGATGCTCTTCGCGCCGCCGGATGTCCCGACCAGCGAGATCTTCGCGCGCCTGGGCGAGATGCTCAAGGACCCCTACGACCTGGAGGTGATCGGGCGCACGGTCGGGCTGGCCCTGGCTGTCACGATCATCTGCGTCGTCCTCGGCTTTCCCATCGCCTACTGGCTGGCCCGCTCGCCGTCGCGCTGGAGCGGCGTCTTCCTGGCAGTGGCGATCTTCCCATTGATGCTGAGCAACGTGGTGCGGACGTTCGGCTGGCTGGTGATCCTCGGCTCCAAGGGGGCGCTCGGCCAGCTGCTCGTCCAGCTCGGCGTCGTCGACGTGGCGCCGCAGCTGCTCTACACCAAGCTGGCGATCGTCCTCGGCCTCACCCAGCTCTTCCTGCCGCTGGCGATCATCTCCTGCTACTCGGCCGTCGCGCAGGTCGATCCCGGCCTGGACGACGCCTCGCGCGGGCTCGGCGCGAGCAGGATCCGTACGATGTGGAACGTCGTCATCCCGCTGACCATGCCGGGCATCGTGGTGGCCGCCACCCTGGTCTTCGCGGGGTCCGTCACCGCCTACACCACGCCCTATCTGCTCGGCGGGTCCAGCCAGCGGATGCTCTCCACGCAGCTGTTCAACTACGCGAGCACCACGGTCGAGTGGGCCTCCGCCTCGGCAACGGCGCTCATCATGACGGTCCTGGTCTTCCTGGTCTCCGGGCTGTCCTCGCTGATCGGCCGGAAGGGGGCCACCTCATGAAGCGGCCGATCACGGCGGCGCTCGCGGTCGTCGGCTACGTCATCATGATCGTGCCGATCATGTTCGTGGTCGCCACCGCCTTCACGGCGGGAAGCACCCTGCGGTTCCCGCCGGACGGGATCTCGCTGCGCTGGTTCGACGAGGCGCTCGGCTACGAGCCGTTCATGGAAGCCGCGATCTCCAGCCTGGAGCTCGCCGTGCTCGCCACCGCGCTCGCGCTGCTGATCGGCGTGCCTGTCACGCTCGCCGTCCACCGTGGCAGGCTCCCTGGCAAGAGCCTGGTCGAGGGGTTGTTCCTGTCGCCGCTCATCGTCCCCGAGCTGGTCGTGGGCCTCGCGCTGTTCCAGCAGCTGATGATCGGCCTGGACCTGGACAACTTCAGCACCCTGCTGGTCGGGCACACGGCGCTGATGCTGCCTTACGCGGTACGCGTGACCGGGGCCTCGCTCGCGCTGGCCGACCCCACGCTCGAGGAGGCCGCCCGGGGTCTGGGCGCCTCGCCGCTGCGTGCGTTCTTCAACGTGACGTTGCCCGTCCTGCGTCCGGGGATCTTCTCCGCCGGGCTGCTCAGCGTGGTCACGTCGTTCAACAACGTGCCGCTCTCGCTCCTGCTGCAGGGGCGCGACTTCCGGACGCTGCCGGTGACGATGCTCGACTACGTGCAGCAGTCCTATGACCCGATGGTCGCCGCCGCGTCCACCCTCATCCTGGCCGCCACCGTGGTCATCGCGGTGATCGCCGAGCGCACGGTCGGATTCGCCAAGATCTTCGGAGGGATCAACCAATGACCGCCGCCGCCGAGTTGATCGGAGTCACCCAGAGGTTCGGCTCCTTCACCGCCGTCGACGACATCGACCTCGCCGTGCCGTCAGGGAAGCTGACGACGCTGCTGGGCCCGAGCGGCTGCGGCAAGACCACCACGCTCAGGATGGTCGCGGGCTACTCCCTGCCGACGTCGGGGACGATCCGCATCGACGGGGTCGACAGCACGCGCACGCCGCCGGAGAAGCGGGATCTGGGGATGGTCTTCCAGTCGTACGCGCTGTTCCCGCACATGACGGTGGCCGACAACGTCGGGTACGGGCTCAAGCTGCGCAAGGTGCCGTCCGCGGAAAGGCGGTCGCGGGTCATGGAGACGCTCGAGCTCGTCGGGCTCGCGCACCTGGCCGGCCGCAAGCCGAAGAAGCTCTCCGGCGGGCAGCAGCAGCGGGTCGCGCTGGCCAGGGCGATCGCGATCAGGCCCAAGCTCCTGCTGCTCGACGAGCCGCTGTCCAACCTCGACGCGCGCCTGCGCGTGCAGATGCGGGCCGAGATCAGGCGCATCCAGGCGGAGACCGAGCTGACCGTCATCCTCGTCACCCATGACCAGGACGAGGCGCTGGAGATGTCCGACGAGATGGTCGTCATGAACGAGGGCAGGATCGTGCAGCAGGGCTCGCCCCAGCACGTCTTCCCCCGTCCGGCCGACCGGTTCGTCGCCGAGTTCCTTGGCTACGAGAACTTCCTCACCGCGGCCGACGGCACTCCCCTGACCATCCGGCCCGAGCATCTGCGCATCGCCGAGGAAGGTCACGGACTCGACGCGACGGTGGTCGACGTGGCTTTCCGCGGCGTCGATCTGCTGGTCTCGCTCGACGTGGTCGACCCGTCGGGTGCGACCGTCAGGCTGCTCGCCGACGTACGCGGCAGCGCGAAGCCCCTGACGCCCGGATCGAGCGTCACGGTGCTCACGCCGGACGATCACCTGGTCCCGCTCCCCCGCTGAAGCTTGCCGAACCACGCTGAAGCCCGCCCAAGCCCGGCACAGGCCCGCCCAAGCCCGCCGAAGCCGCTCAAGCCGTTGAAAGCCCGTTGAAAGAAGGAACGACCATGCCCACGCGCCGCGCCGTACTGGCCGCTGCTCTGACAGTGCTCGCCGCAGCCGGATGTTCCGGCTCCGGCTCCGGTGAGAAGCAGGCCGATCAGAACACCATCGTTGTCAGCACCTTCCCCTTCGGTGTGAAGGAGTTCGAGCAGGCGGTCGTCGCTCCGTTCACCAAGCAGACGGGGATCAAGGTCGAGCTGGACACCGGCTCCAACTCCGACCGGCTGTCGAAGCTGAAGCTCGCCAAGGGCGAGCCGGAGGCGGACGTGGTGCTGATCTCCGACTACTTCGCCGCGCTCGGGCAGAAGGACGGCCTCTTCCAGAAGGTCGACGTACCCACCATGAAGGAGCTCGCGCCGTTCGCGACCGAGGGCGCCTACGACGGGCCGGCCTACACGCACCAGCTCAACGGGATCATCTACAACACCGGCAAGCTCAACGAGAAGCAGGCCGCCGACTGGGCGCTGTTCGCGGACCCGGCGAACAAGAAGAAGGTCGCGCTTCCCGATATCTCGGTGACCGCCGGTCAGCTCATGGTCTCGGGGGTGGGCGAGTCGTACGGCAAGGGCCCCTACGACGTCGACACCTCGTTCAAGACCCTGGCCGGCTGGGCGCCGAATGTCCTGCAGTTCTACACCTCCTCGACCGAGGTCACGAACCTGCTGACCCAGGGTGAGATCGTCGCCGCCGACGCGCTGAGCGGCTTCGCCACCAAGCTCGTCACCTCGGGCGAGCCGATCGCCTGGACGGCTCCCGCCAAGGGCCGCTACATGGCCACCAACCGGGCGATGATCCCCAAGGGCGCGCGCAACCAGCAGGGGGCGGCGAAGTTCATCGACTACATGCTCTCGGCCGAGGCGCAGAGCGCGATGGCGAAGGCCGTCGGTGACCTGCCCACGAACCCGAAGGCCGAGGTCCCGGCCGACATCGCCAAGGTGACGGGTGAGGCGGCGAAGGACCCCGTGGCCGCCGGGTTCAAGACCCTCGACCCCGCGCAGCTCGTCGACACCCGCGCCACCTGGGTCGACCGCTTCACCCGCGAGGTGGCCGGCAAGTGAACCTGGACCTGATGCCCAAGGTCGATCTGCACTGCCACCTCATCGGCACCGTGCGTGCCTCGACCTTCGCCGAGCTGGCCAGGCGGGAGGGGCTCGACCTGCCCGACACGCCCGAGCGGATCTACGCGGACGTGAACTCGCTCCCGCCGGACCCGGCTCTCTACCTGGACACCCGGATCGCGGTTCCGCAGGGCAGGAGCGCGGACGAGCCCGAGGTCTCCTACTCCCTGTTCCAGGTGTCCTCGTGGGTTCTCCAGGTCCTGCGCGAGGCCGACGACCTCACCAGGATCACCTACGAGGCGTTCGAGGCCGCCCACCGGACCAGCGCGACCAGGCATCTCGAGCTCTCCTTCGACGCGCTGACCGAACATCAGGAGAAGCTCGGCTACGCCGCGGTGATCGAGGCGTACGCCGAGGGCATCAGGATGGCGGAGCGCGACTTCGGCATGTCGGGCCGGCTCATCGCGGCCATCGACCGGAGCAAGTCGGGAGAGGAGGCGCTCTCCTGGGTACGCACGGTGGTGGACCACCCGCACGACTACGTGGCGGGGATCGGGCTGGACAACCTGGAGACCGCCGGGCCGCCCGAGCGGTTCGAGGCCGCCTTCCGGCTCGCCGGTGCGGCCGGGCTCCGCCGTACCGCTCACTCCTCCGAGCACGCGCCCGTCGCCGCGAACACGATCACCTGCCTCGACGTGCTCGGGTGCGACCGGATCGACCACGGCTACTTCGTCCTCGAGGACGACGAGGTGGTGGCCAGGGTCAGGGACGAGCAGATCCCGTTCACGGTCATCTCGACCACCTCGCGGCGCTCGTGGCGGCCGTGGCGGCGGGCGTCGATCGCGGCGATGCTCGACGCCGGGCTCAACGTCATTCCCGCTTCCGACGACCCCGGGATGTTCCCGACGTCGCTGGCGAACGAGTATCGGATCCTCTCCGGCCAGCTCGCCGTGACGGATGAGCGGTTGCGAGCGATGGCGCTGGCCGGGGTGGAGGCGTGCTGGCTGCCGGAGCCCGAGAAGGACGCGCTGCGCGAGCGCTTCGAGAGAGAGCTCGCGAGCATGGAGTGAGCGGCCGGCCGGGCAGGTAGCCGAGCCGTCGCATGCGCCTCGGCTCAGCCGCCCTGTCCGATATGTTCGTTTCGGTCATGTCTTTGCCTGTTCTTGGGGGTCGGTTCCGGTGCGCGGAAGGCTGCTGATCGTGGCTCTTGTCCTGAGCCTGTCCGGCTGCGGTGCGGTTCAGCGGCTGGTCCCCCGGCCCGCCGGCGCGCCCACGCCCACCCCGGCGGCGTCTCCCACGAGCGCCGCCCCCACTCCCTCCGCCGCCAGGGCGGCGCTGACCGTCCCCCAGGCGGGTCAGGCCCTGCGGGAGTGGGTGGGCAAGTACAACGCGACGCTCAAGAAGCGCAAGTGGTGGCGGCAGAACACCCGGCTCGAAGCGCTGTTCGTCGAGGGGGCGCTGCACGAGGGCGTGCTCGAACGCAACCACGAGACCTTCGGGTGGCAGCCGGGGCACAAGCCGATCAATCTGACCGGCGCCCCGACGCTCTACCTGCCCAGGCCGGAGCGGCAGCCGTCGATCGGCGACTGGTTCATCGCGCAGGCGACCTATGCCGACACCAAGGGCCATGCCCGCCCGCACGTGCTCGCGTTCTTCCGCTCCCCCGGACAGCCCTTCAAGCTGGCCGTCGCGACCCCGGTGCACTGGGGCCGGCGGATGCCCGAGCCGCTGCTCGACGCCGACGGCTACGTCACCGACATGGACGACGCCATGGCCCGCGCGGTGACCGAGGAGTACCAGAACTTCTGGAACGGCAGGAAGAAGGAGGGCGCTTCCGGCTACCGCCTGGCCAGGAACAGCTACAGCCGCAAGGCGTTCCGCGCCGTGCAGAAGGGGCTGTACGTCGCGTTCGCCGGCCACGGTTCGGTCTTCGGCTTCCGTACGGCGGACGGCGGCTCGTTCTTCCTGTTCGCCATGGTCAATGACGCCAAGAGCGTCAACCAGGTGCTGAGTGAGGCGCTGCTGGTGCCCAAGGGCAGCAGGACCATCCAGGAGCTCGGCGCCAACTGGTTCTCCTAGCACCTGGCGTCCCGGTCAGGGGCGGACGGGAGTGCCGTCCGCCCCTGACCGCCGGACTACCGGAACCGGCGGGCGTTGAACGGGGCCAGCATGGGGTGCGCCCGGCCCGTGCCGATCTCGTACGCCAGCAGCTCGCCCGCGATCAGCGCGAGTGTGGCGCCGCTGTGGGTGAAGGCGGCCCAGAGGCCGCCGACCTCGTCGACCCGGCCGAGCACCGGATCGCCGTCGCCGGGGATCGGTTTGGGCCCCATCGCCAGGCGCTCCGGCTCCAGTCGCGGGTTGCCGGCCAGCAGCCGGGAGGCCTCCGCCAGCAGCTCCGCCACGACCTCCTCGGAGACGGCGAAGCCGCCGTCGGCGGCCGGGCGGATGCTCGCCGTGGTCCAGTCCGAGTCGACCGCGAGGGCGCCGTGCGGGGCCGGGCGGACCGCGGCCCGGGGGGTGTTGAGCACCGCGCGCAGCGGCGTGTCGACCGGCTTGGTCGTCACCAGCAGGGAGATCGGCGTCTGGTCCGGGATGGCGACGCCGAGCTCGGCGGCCATCGCCGGCACCGCAGGGCCGGTGGCCAGCACCACCGTGTCGGCGGCGTACGACTCGCCCTCGGCGGTGCGGACCCCGGACACCGATCCGCCCGCGGTCTCGACCCGGGCCGGTCCCGCGTTGGTCACCAGGCGGCCGCCGTGCTCGGCGAACTCCTTGATCAGGTGCTGGGCGAGGTTCGGCAGGTCCACCCAGCCTTCGCCCGGGTTCCAGATGGCACCGGCCGGTGAGATGGCCGCCGGGTCGATGCCGGGGGTGTATTCGGCCACCCGGTCCGGGTGGATCAGGTGGCTGTCGTAGCCGTGCGCCAGCTCGTACTCGTGGATCCGGTGCAGGTCGTCGGCGTTCTCCGGCGCCTCCCAGGTCAGTCCGCCGTCGAAGCGCATCCAGCTGAGGCCCGGGTGCTGGGCCGCCAGGGTCCGGTAGCGGTCGATCCCGGCCAGCCGCAGCCGGTGGTACTCCTCGCCGCGCACGCCCGCGGAGTTGAGCCACGACAGCGAACGGCCAGAAGCGTTGCTGGTCAGCTCCCCCTCGGTGATCAATGTGACGTCGGCACCGGCCCGGGCGAGATGGCGGGCGGTGGAGACCCCGATGATGCCGCCGCCGACGACGACGGTCCGGGGCTGGGTGCTGCTCATGAAGGTCCTTTCGTGGGCCACCGAGGTCAGTGACCGCGACGGATGTCGGTGGAGGCGTAGATCTGCTCGATCAGCTCGATGACCGCCAGCGCGTCACCGGCGGCCACCGGGGGCGCGCCGCCCTCGCTCAGGGCGACGGCCAGCTCGTCGTAGAAGTCCGGGTAGCCGCCCGGCTCGGCCGGCACCGGGGACTGTCCGTCCCGTCCGCCCAGCCGCCCCCAGCGCTCCTCGGGCTCCCGGCCGTACGCCGCGTCGCCAGGACCGAGGCCGGAGGCCAGCTGCTGCTCCTGGCAGTCGAGTCCCCATTTGACGAAGCCCGCCGCCGATCCGGCGATCGTGAACCGGGGCCGCTCGAGAGGGGCCAGCGAGCTCATCGCGAGGTGGCTGCGTACCCCGCTCTCGTGCACCAGGGAGACGAACGCCTCATCGTCGCCACCCGGGCCAGGCCGGTAGCGGGTGAGCTCGGCGTGCACGGAGCCGACCGGGCCGAACAGCCGCAACGCCTGGTCGAGCAGGTGCGGCCCGAGGTCGAACAGCATCCCGCCGCCGTCGGCGGGCAGGGCCTGCGCCTTCCAGGCCTTGGGCTCGTCCGGCTTCCACCACTCGAAGCGCGACTCGAAGGTGCGGATCTCGCCGAGCGACCCGTCCCCGACGAGCCGGCGTACGGTGCGGAAGTCGCCGTCGTAGCGGCGGTTGTGGAAGACCGTGAGGAGCAGCCCCAGCCGCTCCGCTTCCGCGATCAGCTCCCGTCCCTGCTCGGCCCGTACCGTGAAGGGCTTGTCCACCACCACGGCCAGCCCGCGGGCGAGTGCGGCCAGAGCCAGGTCGTGGTGCGAGTCGGGCGGTGTGGTCACCACGACCAGATCGAGCCGGCCGGCCTCGGCGAACAGCTCCTCGGCGGTCCGCAGCACGGCGGCCCCCGGATGGTCCTTCGCCGCCTGTGCCCGGCGATCCGGGTCGGCGGTGACCACCGCCGTCACCTCGAATGCGGGATTCGCCGCCAGGAGCGGGCCGTGGAACACCCGCCCGCCGGTGCCGAAGCCGATGATCCCCGTCCGGATCGGCCGGCCGCCGTCCTGCACGCTCACAACACCTCCGAAAGAAACCGCTGCAACCGCGGGCTCCGGGGACGATCGAACAGCTCCTCCGGGCTGCCCCGCTCGACCACCTCGCCCTCGTCCATGAAGATCACCTGGTCGGCGGCCCGGCGGGCGAAGCCCATCTCGTGGGTGACCACGACCATGGTCATGCCCCGCCTGCCCAGGCCCGCCATCAGGTTGAGCACCCCCTTGACCAGCTCGGGGTCCAGCGCGCTTGTGGCCTCGTCGAACAGCATGACCTCCGGCTCCATGGCCAGCGCCCGGGCGATCGCCACCCGCTGCTGCTGGCCGCCCGACAGGTCGCGGGGCCGGTGGTCGGCCCGCTCCGCGAGCCCCACCTCGGCCAGCGCCCGGCCGGCCCGCTCCCGCGCCGCGGCCCGGGACATGCCCTTGACCTTCCACAGCGCCAGGGCCACGTTGTCCAGGGCCGTGTGGTCGGGGAACAGGTTGAAGTGCTGGAACACCAGCCCGATCCGCTGCCGCAACTGCTCCGGCACCATCGCCGAGGCCTTCTCGCCGGCCAGCAGCACCTCGCCGCGCTTGGGCTCGTGCAGCCGGTTGATGCCGCGCAGCAGGGTCGACTTGCCCGACCCCGACGGTCCGATGACGCAGGTGGTACTGCCCGGCCGGACCTCGAAGCTGACGTCGCGGACCACGTCGAAGCTGCCGTACGCCATCGACAGGCCGACCAGCTCCAAGCCGGAGCCGTGAAAGGTCGGGGTCGGCGTCTCCGCGTTCATGCCTTGCTCCCTGTGGCGCTTCCTGTGGCGCTTCCTGTGGCGAGAGGGGTGCCGCTGTCGAGCTCGTCGAGCTCCTTGAGGCCGCTCACCGGCCCGGCCTTGCGCCGGCCGGTGCGGAACCGTTGGTCGAAGTAGTTCACCAGGTGAGTCAGCGGCACCGTGATGACCAGGTAGAACACTCCGGCCAGGAGCAGCGGGGACAGGTTGCCCGACAGGATCGCGGCGTCCTGACCGACCCGGAACAGCTCACGCTCGCTGGCCAGCAGGCCGAGGAAGTAGACCAGGCTGGAGTCCTTGACGATCGCGATGAACTGGTTGACGAGGGCCGGCAGCACCCGTCGCACGCCCTGCGGCACGACCACCAGGCGCATGGCCCTGGCGTAGTTCATCCCCAGCGCCCGGCAGGCTTCGAGCTGGCCCTTGTCGACGCTCTGGATGCCGGCCCGGAAGATCTCGCCGATGTACGCGCCGGCGATCAGGCTCAGCGCGATGATCCCCAGCGGGTAGGGCGAAGGACCGAAGATCGACTGGCTCAGCCTGGCGAACCCCTGACCGATGAGCAGGATGGTCAGGATCGCCGGCACCCCACGGAAGAGGTCGGTGTAGACCCGGGCCGGGATCCGCAGCCACGGCGCGGTAGAGATGCCCGCGACCGCGACCAGCATGCCGAGCACCAGACCGAGCACCGTGGCCGCGACCGAGATGATCAGCGTGTTGGCCAGGCCGACCGCCAGCATCTGCGGCAGGACCTCGGCCATCGCCGAGAAGTCGAAGAACGTGCGGATCAGGTCGTCCAGCCAGTCCACGTCAGCTCCTTTCTGCGTGTTGGGGCGGCCCGATCATTTGGCGGCGGCCGGCGCGCCGGTGTGGTCACCGCCGGGCAGGTACTGCTTGGGCATCGGCGAGCCGGGGAACCACTTCTCGTACAGCCGCTTCCAGGTGCCGTCCTCCATCGCCGCGACCAGCGCCTTGTCCAGGGCCGCCTTCAGCGCGGAGTTGCCCTTCTTGATCGCGAACCCGGCCGGTGCGTCGAAGGACGGGATGTCGGCGGCGCTGACCAGGCCGAACTGCGCGATGTAGGACTTCGCGGCCTCGTAGTCGAGGAAGTGGGCGTCGACCGAGCCGCGGTTGAGCGCGGAGATGGCCGCGTTGTTGTCCGGGAAGCGGACCAGGTTGGCCTTCGGGAAGTTCTTGACCGCGTACGCCTCCTGCAGCGTGCCCTGGACGACGCCCAGCCGCTTGCCGGCGAGCCCGTCGGCGGAGGTGATGCCGGAGTCCTTCTTCGTGATCACGGTGAGGTAGCCGGCCAGATAGCCGGTGCTGAAGTCGACCGTCTTCTTGCGCGCGTCGGTGATGCCGATGGCGGCGACGCCCGCGTCGAACTGGCCGTTGGCCACGGCCGGCAGGATGGCCGAGAAGTCCTGGCCGGTGTAGACGACGTCGGTGATGCCCATCCGCTTGGCGACGTCGCGGAAGAGCTCGACGTCGAAGCCGCTGAACTGGCCGTTGGCATCGGTGAAGGTGTAGGGCTTGGCGTCGCCGAGGCTGGCGACCCGCAACTGCCCGGGCGTGATCAGCCCGTAGGGGTTGTCGGCGCTTTTCTCGGTGCTGCCGCCGCCGCACGCGGCCAGGCCCAGCATGGCGACGAGCGCCAGCAGCGCCACCAGTACGGATTTGCGAGGGGTTGGAGACACGGGGACCGCCCAAGGGTGGGGATTCAGTGAGACCGGTCTCACCCGTGTATGCTGATTGAGACCGGTCTCAGCGGGATTTCCCGAAGACTAGGAGACGCCTCCCTCGCACGTCAAGGGTCGATGTCCCCGACACCCGTCCGCCGTCGCCGGCGCTGAGGCGACCCGAGCAAGGCAGGATTCATGGCGAAGGCAGGCAACCACCGCGAGATCACCGTCGCCGACGTCGCCCGCGAGGCCGGTGTCTCCAAGGCTCAGGCGGCTCGCGCGCTCGGCGCGTACGGCGCCGTGAGCGACGCCGTACGCGAACGGGTGCTGGCCGCCGCAGCCCGGCTGAACTATCGCCCCAACCAGCCGGCCCGGACGCTGAACACCGGCCGCTCGCACAGCGTCGGCGTGGTCGTCGGCGACATCGAGAACCCCTACTTCTCGCTGGCCACGCGGGGCATCTCCGACGCGGTCGAGCGTTCCGGCTTCACCGTGGTGCTCGCGAACACCAGCGAACGAGTGATGGCCGAGCGCGCCGCGGTGGACATGCTGATGGACAAGCGGGTCGACGGGCTGATCGTCGCTCCCGCCTCCACGGGCGACTCGGCCCATCTGCGGGCCGTGGTCGATGCCGGACGCCCGCTCGTGCTGCTCGACCGGATCGTCCCCGGACTCGCCGTCGACGCCGCCCGGGCCGAGATCGAGCCCGCAGCACGGGAGGCGGCCGACCATCTGCTGGCCCTCGGGCATCGCCGGATCGGCTACATCACCACCGCCGACGGCAGCGACGTCCGCACGGACGGCCCCCACCCGCTGCCGTCCCCGGTGGCCGCCCGCGTCGCCGGCCTGGTCGGCGGATTCACCGAGCGCGGCCTGACCTGGGATTCCGACCTGCTGCGGTCCTGCCGGCACGACGAGGCGGCGATCCGCAAGGCCGTGGTGGATCTCGTCCGCGGCCCGCGCCCGGCGACGGCCCTCATCGCCTCTGACAGCCTGATCGGCCAGGTCGTCGTCGGGGCGTTGCAGGAGGAGGGCCTGCGGATACCCGACGACGTCTCGGTCCTGATGTACGACGACCAGCCGTGGGCGCGGCTGGTCACGCCGCCGATCACGGTGGTGGCGCAGCCGACGTACGACATCGGGTACGCGGCCGGAGCCCGGCTCGCCGCGCTGATCGGTGGCGCCACGAACTCCCCGCCCCTGGTGCCCCTTCCCGCCACCCTGATCCGGCGCGGCTCGATCGGGCCGGTGGGCGGCGGATCGCCGGCGCGCTCATGAGCGGCGTCGCACCCAGAAGCGGGGCTCTGTCCCACGCCGGAGTCCGTCCCACGCCGGGGTCCTCCTGCGCCGGGGTCCATCCCACGCCGGAGTCCGTCCTGCGCCGGGGTGCGCGTCGCCGCCGTGACCTCGTCGAGCCGGTCCGGGTTGCCGCCGCGACCTTGTCGGTCAGTGCGGGTCGCCGTTGAGCAGGCGTTCGAGACGGGCGGTCGCCTCGACCGGGTCATAACCGGGCAGGGCCGCGCGCATGAGGTCGTGGGTCTGGCGTTGGGCGTCCGCGACGGCGTCGCGCACCGCGGCCAGCGTCTCCTCGGCCAGCTCGTGGCTGCTCAGCTTCATGGCCCGGGCGCCGTACGAGACGTCGAGCACGCGGCCGTTCGGGTCCACGCTCGCCGTGACGTAGCCGCTCGGGCCGGCCCCCGTACCGACGATCTTGTTGAGCTCTTCCTGCGCAGTCTCCAGCCAGGCCAGCATGCGCTCGCCCTGGCGGCCGGCCTCGTCCAGGTCCTCGTCCCTGATGTTGCCCGGATCGATCAGCGGGCCGAACACGCTTGACTCCCCCTCAGACATAGAGATCGCGGGCCGCCTGCTCGACCCGCTGCCGTACGAAGGTCTCGTCGAGCGGCTCCGGCAGGGTCCGGCCCTTGACCTTCTCCGCGATCTCCAGGGCCTGCCGTTCGGCGTTGGCCTGCGCCTCCTGGAGCACGGCCGTGACCTTCCTGCCGAGCTCCCGCTCGCTCAGCCGCAGCGCCCGCGGGTCGATGCGGAGGCGGGTCAGGCCGCCCTGGCCGTCGGCGGCGGCCTCCACCAGACCGTCGTCGCTCCCGGCCCGGCCCTCCACCTGCTGGATCGCGGCCCTGGCGGCCTGCAGGTCGCGCATGATCTGCCGGCTCTGGTCGAGGTAGGCGGCCAGGTATTCGGCGTCGTGTTCCGGCGCGGGTGTCGGCATGTCATGACTCCGGCGATCAGATGGCGTACTGGCAGATGGAGTACTGGCTGATGGCGTACTGGCCGACCAGTCTAGACACATCCTGACTCGATCTTGACGTTGAGATGTGGATCTCATGAACCGGAAATCTTGCCTATTAACCGACATGTAACGATATGGTGCTGCGGCATGACGGGACTCGAGATCGCTCTGGGGGCGGTGGGGCAGAACGCCTCGGACATCAGGACCCTCGGGGAGGACTACGACGCCGCGCTCCAGCGGCTCAAAGAGCGCGCGAACGGCGCCGCGGCGTGGGGTGACGACGGGCTGTTCGGCGTGATCACCGCCGCGTACGCCGAGTGCACCCAGATGGGACTCGCCGCCCTCACCGGGGTGTCGTCGGAGATCACGGGAACCGGCGAAGGGCTGGACGCCGTCGGCAGGAACACGCAGGCCGCCGAGGACGCGAACGTCCAGAACCTCGGAAGCAGCGCATGGGCGTGATCCTTCCGCCGGAGGTGGCGGGGTTCGTGCACATGCTCGGCATCCTCTGGCCGAACATCGACGAGGACGAGATCAGGAAGGACGCCACCGCCTGGCGTACCGTGACCGCCGGGACCGACCGCTCGGGGGTGGAGGCCGACGCGTCGGTCCGCCGGACGCAGGCCAGTTACCGCGGCGAGTCCGCGACGGTCATGGCCGGCCGCTGGAACGCCACCGGTGGCAACGGCGGCCATCTCTCCCAGGCGGCCGCCGCCGCGAGAGTGGTGCCCGTGGTCCTCGACGGCACGGCGAACGTGGTGACCGCGGCGAAGCTGGTCGTGGGCACCCAGGCCGCCAGCGCGATGGTCAACGTCGCTCAGCTGGTGGTATTCGGGGGCGCGGCCGGTGCGACGGCCGCGTACGCGCGCATGCTCCTCGCCCGCAACGCCGCGGGGAAGGGCCTGCGCGAGGCCGGCGAGGGCACCGCCAAGGTGCTGGCACCGGGACTCAGCTCCAAGGCCACGGCGATCTGGCACCGCATCTTCGGCGACCTGCGCGGACTGGGCCGCCCGGGCGGCACCCCGGCGCTGGCCGGCGCCGGCGGCCGCGCCGTGGGTCCGAGGGCGATGACCGGCCCCCGCCACGCGCGCGACTACATGGCGACCATGGGCCGCAACAACAACAATGCTCGAAGAGGCGGCGGCGGCCGTGGCGGCCGGAGCGGCGGCGGCCGAAGCGGCGGCGCCCGGGGCAGAGGCGGCGGCGGCGGGGGCATGTTCAGCAGCTTCCGCCGGGACGGGTCGGGGAAGATCCACGGCGCGCTTCCCAACAGCACCAGGGGCATGTCGAAAGAGGAGGCGGAGCGGGTCCAGCGGGAACTGCTGGCGAGCATCAGCAGGAGAGAAACGGAGCAGAGGGTGCTCGGCGAGGAGGCCGGGCACAGGACCCGGATCAATATGGAGAAGGAGGCCCTCAGGAAGGTCCGAGAGGACATACAGCGGAGATGGGGGGGACAGTAGGAGATGCAGACGCAAGCGGGCGACGACCTGATTGAGCGCATCCGCACGCATTCGGCCGACGACGACGTCGTGGGCCCGGCGGCCAACGACCTGCTGGGTGAGCTGTACGCGGGATACCCCGTCGAGAACCTCGGCAGGCTCCTCCACAGCGGCGACGACGCCGTCGTGGGGACGGGCAGCTGGCTGCTGTCGGAGCTGGGAGAGCGCGCCGCCCCGATGCTGGACGAGGTCCCGGCGCTGCTCGCGCACCCGCTGCGCCGCGTTCGGTACTTCGCGATCGAGGTCGTGCTGCTGAGCGCCGACGCCCGGCACGGTCCCGTCATCGCCCAGGTCATGAACCTGAGCCGGGATTTCGACAGCGCCGTCCGCTGGAAGGTGCTGGAGTTCCTGGCCGAAGCCACGGACGAGCAGCTGGCGGCCGGGGCGGCGGCGCTGGAGCCCGGCCAGGTCAAGGAGCTGGCCGAGTGGCTGATCCGCCTGGACGGGGAGGAGGAGCCCGACCCGCGGGACGTCGTCGCCCGGCTCGAGGGGCTCGACCCGCTGGCCCGGCTGTTCGCCGCGGCGGCCGCCGCGCACCTGTCCGACGAGGACGACACGAACCTCCTGCGGCACGCGGCCACCGCCGACGACGAGGAGATCAGCTCGTTCGCCCGGCAACGGCTCGAGGAGCTGGCCGAGTAGCGCGCCGAGGGCCGCGGACGGCCGTGCTAGGGAACGCGGCCGACGCCGCCCAGGATGCCGCCCTTCTCCAGCCCTGGGGGGATGAACGGGTCGTCGTTGCGCCAGTCCTGCACCGGCACGAGGCCGGGTTCGAGCAGTTCCAGCCCGTCGAAGTAGGTGCGCACCACGTCGTAGTCCCGCAGGTGCAGCGCGCCGGAGGTGGTACGCCGGTAGACGTCCTGGGTCTCGCTCCTCAGGCCCGGGGTGCTCTGGCCCTTCTCCACGTACGCGTGCGAGAGGATCAGGTGGCTCCCCGGCGCCAGCGGCTCGCGCAGGGCCCGGACGATGCCGGCCACCTCGTCGTCGTCGCCGAAGAAGTGGAAGAGCGCGACGGCCAGGACCGCCACGGGCCGGCTGAAGTCGAGGTGCTGGGCGGCGGCGGTCAGGAGCGCCTTGGGGTCGTGCGCGTCACCGTCGATGATCACCGTGTCGGGGTTGTCGGCCAGCAGCGCCCGGGCGTGGACCAGCACGATCGGGTCGTTGTCCGAGTAGACGACCTTGGCGTCGGGGATGATCCGGTGCGCGACCTGGTGCACGTTGTCCTGCGTGGGCAGGCCGGTGCCGATGTCGAGGAACTGCCGCACGCCGGCCCTGGCCATCGTCTCCACGGCGCGGACCAGGAAGCCGCGGTTCGCCCGGGCCATCTCCCGTACGTTCGCGCCACCCTGCCTGCTCAGCTCCAGGATCTTCTCGGCGGCCTCGCGGTCGGCGGGAAAGTTGTCCTTCCCGCCCAGGAAATAGTCGTACATGCGGGCGACGGTGGGGACGGTCGGATCGATCTTCCCCGGAAGCCGTTCACGCTCGGTCACGCTACACCCTTCCTCACCTTTGATCGCATCTTATGGGGAATCGCCAGATCTGGGATCAGAATCAGTGAGACGCCCGGTATTGCCGGGACTCACTCGTAAGAGTGAGAGAGGAAATAGGTAGCACCGGCGATCCGCGGCGGCATCGCTGATCGACAGGATGGGCGCATCGCACCAGCAATCCCCTCACCTGGAGATCCTCCGATGAAGCTGTCAGCCGCCTGCCTCGCCCTGGCCACCCTCGTCGCGGCGGCGCCCGCCTACGCGGCCACGCCCACCCCGGCCCCCACGCCGAGCGCCTGCCCGCCACCGGCCGTGATTCAGCCCGATCCGGACGCGACCGTCCCGCCCGTCAACGCCGCCGCGCTGCGGCAGTCCATCGCGGGCCTGCCCGCGGCCGACGCCACTGCCGCGATCGTCCGGGTGGGCGGCACCAAGGGCTCGTGGGCGGGCGTGACCGGCGTGGCGGATCTCGCCACCGGACGCAAGGCGTCGCAGCACGTACGCTTCCGGGCAGGCAGCGTGACCAAGATGTTCACCACCTCGGTGGTGCTGCAGCTCGTGGCCGAGGGCAAGATCTCACTCAACGGGACCGTCCAGGAGTACCTGCCCGGCCTGCTGCCCGACTCCTACCCCGACGTCCGCGTCGGCCAGCTGCTCAACCACACCAGCGGCCTGCCGTCGCCCGACCTGCCGGACACGTTCGACTGGGTGTACCGGACCCGGTTCAAGACCTGGACGCCGGAGGAGTACGTCGCGCTGGCCGTGCGCAACCCGATCGAGTTCGCGCCCGGCACCCGGCAGCACTACCTCAACACCAACACCTTCGTGGCCGGTCTGCTGATCGAGAAGGTCACCGGACGCTCGTACGAGCACGAGGTCACTTCCAGGATCCTGCGCCCGGTCGGCATGCGCGACAGCTACCTGCCCGGCGCCTCCCCCCGCATCCGCGGCCCGCACCACAAGGGCTACCAGTCCGTGCCCGCGGGCTTCGACGACGCCGTCCCCTACGGTACGGGGCAGGTGGTCGACATGACCGAGACCAGCGCCACCTCCACCTGGGCCTCCGGTGATCTCATCTCCACCACCGCGGACCTGGAGAAGTTCGTCCGGGCGCTGTTCTCGGGGAAGGTCGTGCCGCCCGCGCAGCTGGAGCCGATGTTCACGGTCCCGGACGTGACGATGTACGACAAGTGCGGCAACCAGCCGGCCGTCTACACCTCCGGCATGGCGAAAATGGTGCTGCCGGGCGGCATCGTGGCCTACGGCAAGACCGGCGCCCGCTACGGCTACGCCGCCGGCGTCGGCGCGACCCGTGACCTGAGCCGGACCCTCGTCTACTCGGTCAACTCCACCGACGCCAAGGCCTCCGGCCAGAACCAGAGAACCATACGCATCGCACTGGCCGCCTTCACCGGATGAGTCCACACCAATGCAGCGGCCATTATTCCCGACGGCCCCATATTATCGCCATAAATTCTCCATAAATTCACCACACAACCGTACGACCTGCGTGAACGCGCGAATACGTCACAGCTCGAGATATAGCTTCGTCGGCGATTTGAACACCGTTCCGGGGAAATGTCCAGCCCTTGTCGCGCGATTTACCAGCACTTACTCTCCAGGTGATCAAATCACTTTTCCTCTTCCTGGAGGCACCTCTTGCGCCGATTAGCGCTCCCCGTGGCCCTCGGGGCGATGCTCCTCCCCTTCCTCGCCCCGGAGGTCTCCGCCGCCGCGCTCGCCGACCCGCCACCGGCCGGCGTTCAGGAGATCGGCCCCGGCCAGTACTCCTCCGACACCAAGACCTTCAGGCTCACCGAGCTGGACGTGTCCGCGGGCGCGATCAGCCGCAAGCACGGCGTGGCCATGACCGCCGGCGATCTGTCCCGGCCGCAGTCGGCCCCGGCCACCCGCCCCGAGCTGGGCGTCTTCGGGCCGGGCTGGCAGGCCGAGTTCGCCGGCGGGGAGATCAACCGGAAGCTGGAGAACCAGAACGGCACCATCGTCGTCACGGAGCTCGACGAAGGGACGTCGACCAGCTACTCGCTGAAGAGCAGCGTCTCCTTCCCCGACGGCGGCGGCATCCAGACGTACGAGGCCACCGACGGATCCAAGATCACCGAGACCACCAAGTGGGACGCGGCCGTCGGCGCGATGCGCACCACGACGATCGAGACGTTCTCGACGGAGCTGGGCTCCCTGGACCCGGGGGACGAACCCTTCACCAACGCCGACGGCACGCCCATCAGCAGCGCCGACCTCAAGCTGACCTACACCTGGTCGCGGCAGTCCGGGGCGCCGAGCGCCGACCCCTGGCGGGTGACCAGCGTGGGGACCACCGCCTTCGGCAAGTCCTCGATCACGTACGACGCCCAGGGCCGGGTCAGCACCGTCAAGGAACCGGCCCGTGGCGAGGCCCCCACGTCCGTCACCAAGTTCACCTACGCCACGGCCACCACGGCCAGCGGCACCTCCTTCGGCGACTACGCGGGCCGGCTCAAGGAGGTCACGGTCACCTACGGGACCCAGGCGCCGCAGACCGAGGCCGGCTACGCCTACGACCAGAACGGCCTGCTGCGCGCCGTGACCGATCCCAGCGTCGGCGCCACCCAGGCGAGCTACGCCTACGACTCGGTGGGGCGCCTGTCGTCGATCGAGTCCGCCGGCAACGGCGGATGGCAGCTCGCCTTCGCGGAGGGCGCCGCGGCTCCCACGGTGACCGCCACCGGCACCGACATGCCGGTCAACGGCGGGGCGACCACGGGCGCGGCCGGGCTGGACGACCCCAACGCCACCGAGCCGCCGGCCGACGACTTCCTCCCGGACGGCGTGGATCCCCCGCAGTCCTACCCGAAGAAGTGCGACACGGCCAAGACCTGGATGTGGTACACCAAGTCGGGCTGCTCGGCCTGGGCCTTCCACGGCGGCAAATGGCGCAAGCCGGACTGGAAGCGGACCGCCAGCGGCTTCAAGGTCAGAGGCATCGATTACGACCACTGCACGAAGTCTCCGGACCGTCCCCTCGGGTTCGACTTCCGGCCGGCCTGTGACTCGCACGACTACGGGTACGGCCTGATGACCAACCAGAAGAAGAAGTACAAGTACTACCTCGACCGCACTACCTGGCGAAAGCTCGATGTGGACACCCGGTTCTACATCACCCTCAAGGACAAGGTGTGCGGCGGCTACTTCTTCCTGGTGCGAGGTAGCTGCAGAAAGCTCGCCGCGGTCTATTACGCGGCTGTCATGGCCTTCGGCATGCCCTGACCTTCCCCGAGCCGGACGGCGGCATCGGCCGCCGTCCGGCCACCTCTCATGCCTGCGTCGTTCCCCTGCACCTCCGTTATGTAAGGCGCGGTACGTCATGAAATCAATGCGAGTCTTATCCGGTGTCATCGTGGCGCTCACGGCCACGGCGATGGTGACGGGGCCGGCCTACGCGGCAACGGCCCCTCCCACGGCTCCCGCGGCAGCCGCTTCGACGGCCCAGCAGGCCACGTCGGCGGCGCCCTGGATCGAGCCCAAGTTGAGCGAGCGGGTGGCCGCCGCGGGCAAGGTCAGAGTGAACGTGGTCAGCAAGTCCCGCGCCGACCTGCCGGACGCGGCCGCCAGCGGCCAGGTCGTCCAGCAGCTGTCCCGCTTCCCCGTGGTCACCCTGCACGTCGACCAGGCCGGGCTGGACCGGCTGTCGAAGCTGACCAGCGTGGTGAGCGTGACCGAGGACCGGCCGGTGCGGCCGGTGCTGGCCGAGAGCGTCCCGCTGATCGGCGCGGACAAGACCAGGCTCGCCGGCAAGACGGGGGCCGGCAGCGTGGTGGCCGTGCTGGACACCGGCGTCGCGGTCAACCATCCCTTCCTCAAGGACCGGGTGCTGGAAGAGGCCTGCTTCTCCCCCATCGACGCCGACTACTCCGCCACCAGCCTCTGCCCCGACGGCACCGCCCAGCAGGAAGGGCCCGGCGCCGCCGACGCCGACCAGGGCCCCTGCGCCGACGCCGCGCTGGACTGCGACCACGGCACCCACGTGGCCGGCATCGCGGTCGGCGACGGCACGGGCGTGACCGGCGCGCCGCCGGCCGGCGTCGCGCCCGGCGCGGAGCTGGTCGCCATCCAGGTGTTCAGCAGGTTCAGCTCCGAGGACCTGTGCGGGGCGGGCGCCGCCCCGTGCGTGCTCAGCTTCACCAGCGCGCAGCTCGCCGGCCTGGAGAAGGTGCTGCAGCTGAAGGACGAGGGGGTGCCGCTGGTGGCGGCCAACCTCAGCCTGGGCGGCGGCCAGTACACCGCGGCCTGCGACGGCGACCCGCGCAAGACGGTCATCGACAGCCTGCGCGCCGCCGGCGTGGCCACCGTGATCGCGGCCGGCAACGACGGCTTCGGCGCCGCCGTGGCCGCCCCCGGCTGCGTGTCCTCGGCCATCACCGTCGGCGCCACCAACGACCAGGACGGGGTAGCGCCCTTCAGCAACCGCGGCGCGCTGCTGGACCTGTTCGCCCCCGGCGTCTCCATCGTCTCCTCCGTGCCCGGCAACAAATGGGCCTCCTTGAACGGCACCTCGATGGCCGCGCCGCACGTCACCGGCGCCCTGGCCGTGCTGCGCCAGGCGCTGCCCGACGCCCCGCTGGCCCAGCTCGAGACCGCCTTGAAGACCACCGGCAAATCCATCGCCTACAACGGCGTGACCACCCCTCGCATCCAGGTGGACGCCGCCGTCCTGGGGAAGAGCCCTGACCCGGGCGCCTGGCCCATCCCGTACTTCGAGAACATGAAGGACACCGCGATCCCGGACCACGGCACCGTGACGTCCTCCATCCCGGTCACCGGCCTGATGGGCACCGCGCCCGCCACCACCGAGGTGTACGTCGACATCCACCACACCTGGCGCGGCGAGCTGAAGATCGACCTGATCGCCCCGGACGGCAAGGTCTACCCGCTGCAGGCCAACGACCCCAACGACAGCGCCGACATCATCCACGAGACCTACACGGTCAACGCCAGCGCCTCCCCGGCCAGCGGCACCTGGAAGCTCCGCGTGCAGGACGTCGAATATCTCGACACCGGCTTCATCGACGGATGGTGGATCCGGCTGCCCTGCTTCGGCAACTGGGACGACACCGCCATCCCCGATCCCGGCGTCGCCGAGTCCGGCATCGTCCTGGCCTGGCTCAACGGCAACGCCCCCACCCGCACCCGGGTCCACGTCGAGATCCAGCACACCTGGCGCGGTGACCTGAAGCTCGACCTGGTCGCGCCGGACGGCAAGGTGTACCCGCTGCGCGCCGCCGACCCCAAGGACGGCACCGACAACATCGACGAGAACTACTGGGTGAACGCCAACGTCTCACCCGCCAGCGGCACCTGGAAACTCCGGGTGGAAGATCTCGCCAAGGGCGACAAGGGCTTCATCAACGGATGGACCCTGACGCTGTAGCGGCGCCCGCGGGACGGCTGCCCGCGGGCGGCCGTCCCGGCCCTTTTCCCGATGTCGCGCCGCGAACACCGGCGCCGTAACGAGCGTCAAAGAAGGTATGAAAGCTGACAGCAGGCTCGCCGCCGCCGCCGTAACCGCCATGCTGCTGCTGGCGGTCAACGGCTGGGGCGCCGAGGCCCACGCCACCTCTTCGGCGGAGACCGCGGCCCCGCGCTGCGTGACGGGACAGTTGAGGGCGAGCATCGGCCGGATCGACCCGGGGGCGGGCCAGCGCAACGCCGACCTGTCGCTCACCAACAGATCGGCCAGGACGTGCTCGCTCTACGGGTTCGTCGGACTCATCATGATCGACGGCAGGGGCGACGCCCTCCGTACGAGGGTCCGCAGAGACCGCGTGACGCCACACCGGGTGACCCTCAATCCAGGACGTAGCGCACAGGCCGGGCTCCACTGGGGCGTGATCCAGACGGGCGGTGAGAAGACCTGCCCGACGGCCGCCCGCCTCATGATCATCCCTCCGGACGAGAGCGCCCACCTGGAGATCCCCTTCACCGCGACCGTGTGCGACGACGGCCGCATCGACGTCGCACCTCTGCGCTGACCGGATCAGGGCGCGTGCGGCCCTCACCCCGCGCGTGTCATCACCGTGGTCGTCTGCCGCGTGGGTCACGCTCGCGGCGGACGACCGCCTTCCTTCCCTTGATCGTGGTGCGCTTGAGCGCGGCGATCACGTCGTCGGCCGCGGCCTGCGGCACCTCCACCAGCGAGAACCGGTCAGCGATCTCGATCGCGCCGATGTCGCGCCCGCTCAGGCCCGACTCCCCGGCTATCGCGCCGACCAGATCCTGCGGCCGGATCCCCGCGCTGCGGCCCAGGCCGAAGAAGAGGCGCGCCATCCCACCCCCGGGGGCGCGGCCGTACCGCCCGCCGGCCGGGGCGCCCTCCCTCCGCCCTCGCCGATCGTCCGCGATCCGCGGGGCCACCTCGGGAATCTCCTGCTCGTCGAGCGTGGCCCCGCCGGCCTCGTGCGCGAGCTTGACGGCGGCGAGCGCCACCTCCATGAGATCGAACTCGTCGGCGAGCGACTCCACCACGACGTGGAACGGCTCCAGGTCGTCCTGGAGCAGGCATTCCTCCAGCGCGGCACGGGTCAGCTCCATCCGGCGCGCCCGCAGGTCGGCGACGGTGGGCAGCCGCTCCACCGGGATCCGCTGGTTGGTCACCCGTTCGATCGCCTTGAGCATGCGGTGCTCGCGCGGCTCCACCAGGGTCAGCGCGACCCCTTCGCGGCCGGCGCGGCCCACTCTGCCGATGCGGTGCACGTACGCCTCGGGGGCGGAGGGGACGTTGTAGTTGACGACGTGGGTCAGTTGTTCGACGTCGAGGCCCCGCGCGGCCACGTCGGTCGCGACGAGCAGGTCGGCGGTCCCCGCCCGCAGCCGTGACATCACCCGGTCGCGCTGCTCCTGCTCCATCCCGCCGTGCAGGGCCTCGGCACGGTAGCCGCGGGCGTTCATGGTCTCCGTGAGGTGATCGACCTCTTCACGGGTGCGGCAGAAGACGATCGCGGCCGCCGGCGCCTCGATGTCGAGAAGACGCCCGAGCGCCGCCGGTTTGTGCGCCCTGGCGACCAGGTACGCGCTCTGCTCCACCAGCGGCGTCGCCTCGCGCCCCGCCGCGGCCGCGTGCCCCATCTCTATCCGGACCGGGTCACGCAGGTGACGGCGGGCGATCCCGTCGATGCGCGGCGGAAGCGTCGCGGAGAACAGCACGGTCTGGCGGTCTTCGGGGGTCTCCGCGAGGATCGCCTCGATGTCGTCGGCGAAGCCCATGTCGAGCATCTCGTCCGCCTCGTCCAGGACGACGGTGCGCAACCTCTCCAGGTCGAGCGTCCCCCTGCCGATGTGGTCGAGGGCCCGTCCCGGTGTCGCCACCACGACGTCCACCCCGCGCTTGAGCGCCTGCAACTGCCGGCCGATGGGCGCTCCGCCGTAGATCGGCAGCACGCGGGCGCCCAGGATGCGGCCGTACCGGTGGAACGCCTCCGACACCTGAACGGCCAGCTCACGGGTGGGCACCAGCACCAGCGTCGCCGGCCCGGCGCCATCACCAGGGGGCGGCATGCGCTGAAGCACGGGCAGCGCGAACGCCGCGGTCTTGCCCGTGCCCGTCGCCGCCTGCCCGAGCAGATCACTCCCCTGGACCAACGGCGGGATCGCCGCTCTCTGGATCGGCGTGGGCTCTTCGTAGCCCAGATCGGACAGCACGTCAAGGAGCTCGGCTCGGAGCCCCAGATCGGCGAAGGTGACCTCGCCGTCGGTCTCATTCATGGTCATGCATCCCCACCGTACGCAATACCGCAGGTCTACCCTTGCCAAGGGCCGGAGAACATCAGGCCATGAGGGCTTCGCCGAGCGGGCGGGTGGACGCGATGGCGTCCACCCGCCCGGTTCTCTTAGGGGTGACGCCACTTCTCGTAGGTGTCGATGGCCTTGCCGAGCAGGGCCATCTTCTCGGTGAACCAGACGTTCTCGGCGCCTGTCGGCGGCCGGTTGGAGTCGACGTACTGGTAGCCGAGGTTGGAGAACATGGCGACGATGTAGGTGCGGCCTCCCTTGCCGGGCAGGGCCTTGACGATGCCCGCGTCGGCGCCGGAGTTGTTCACCCAGCCGTTCTTGTGGGCGAACGTCACCTCGGCCGCGTCATTGCACGGCCGCACGTCGTGGCCGTACGCGACGCCCTCGCCGGGGATGCTCACGGTGCCGTCGGCGCCGATCCAGCGCGACGGGGTGAGCTGCGGGATGCCCTGGGCGGGATAGGTGGCCCCGCACCAGTTGGTGGTCGACAGGGTGATGTTCATGCCCTGGTCGGCGAGCTTGCTCTTGAAGAACTCCCGGGAGGCCGGGCTCAGCACGGCGGCGGTGACCGCGGTGCCGCCGGGCGCCGTCCACAGGGTGCCCAGGCCGCCGTTGACCAGCATGAGCAGCTTGGCCGTGTCGAGGGAGCTCATGGTGACGGGGTTGCCCCAGCGGGCGCCGTTGGCCGGGTTGGTGTTCTTCAGCTGCAGCGTCTCCAGGCCCAGGTCCTGGAAGGTCTGGTTCAGGCCGTCGACCGCGCCGTGGTCGTGCAGCAGCTTGACCATGGCGCAGGAGGCGGCGTTCGACGACCAGGTGAGCGAGGCGTCGAGGTAGTTGCGGACCGTGTTGCTGCTGGCCGGCCCGCAGAGCGAGCTGATCGTCGTGGGCTGGTAGGCGTAGGTGTCGTCGAGCGAGATCTCGCCCTTGTCCACCAGCCGCAGCACCCCGAAGGCCACCATGAGCTTCAGCACGGAGGCGGGGTACGGCAGCATGAAGTCGATGGAGGCGTTCTCCCGTCCCGCCACCACGTCGATGCTGCCCTGGCCATGGTTGGCGTACCAGCCGGCGTCGTCCCACTGCCGCCAGCGCACGTCGGTGGTGTGCAGGTTGCGGTCCACCGGCACGATCTTCCCGTCCGGGTACTGCGGGCTCATCAGCACGGTGCCGGAGGAGACAGGACGGCCGAGCCAGTTCAGCTCGATGACCGTCAGGTCGATCTGCGGCTGCTGCGAGATCGGCTGGGCGGCGGCGGCCGCGGCCTTCAGGTCCGCCCGCTGCGGCGGCTTGACCGCCTCCTTGTCGACGTCGTTCTGCCGCAGCGCGTTGAGCTCGGCCGCGCTCGTCGGCGGGTCGGTGTCCAGGACCTGCTCGAACTGTAACCGGTCGATGGTCTGCCGCAGGTGCTGCGCGAGTGGGGAGCCGGCTTCCGCCGCGGCTGCCTGGGGCGGCGCGACGAGGCCACCGAGCAGGACGGCGCCGGCGGCGAGACCGGCGAGACCTCGATGTCGGTTTCTGGATCTTGTTGTAGTCACCCGCGTCACTGTAGCCAGAATGATCTAGGGAAGGCCGCCGGTTCGAGAGATTTCGAGGTGATATCCGGTGGAATTTCCGGCGCCGGTCCGGAAGCCTGGCCCTCGGCCATCAGGCCGGGACGACAACACGCTCGGACCCCAGGAAGGCGCATCCGATGACACAGACCACCTCCCATCGCCCGGCCGACCTCCCCGACCTGCTGGTGGAGGGCCACCCTTTCCGGCAGTGGAAGACCTGGCAGATTCCCGGCACCACATTCACGCTCACCGGCTACTCCCGGGCGAACGACAAGACCTTTTTCCACATACCGGAGCTGCGGTGCGCCCTGGACGCCGGACTGTGCGAGGGACGGCAGCCCGAGACGGTCTTCCTGACGCACACGCACCATGACCACTCCAAGGACCTGGACTATCTGGCCTCCAGGCCGTCCGGCGCCGACATCTACGTACCGGCCGAGGCGCTGCCCTATGTGGAGGCTTATCTGCGTGCCTCCGCCGAGTTGAATCACGCGGCCGCATACGATCCCGCGCTGGCCCCGGCCGGTCGCGTGCACGGCGTCCGGCCCGGCGACGAATTCACCTTCGGTTCCCGCGGCCACCACGTCCGCGTGGTGCGGTGCGAGCACAAGGTGCCCTGCGTGGGCTATGCCTTCTCCGCGACCGGCAAAGAGCTGCTGCCCGAATTCCAGGAGCTCCGGCGTACCCTCACCGAGGCGGGACGCGGCGCGGAGTTCGGCCGCGTCATCGCCCGCAAACGGCAGGAAGGCGTGGCGGTCGACCGGCAGGTACGCCGCCCCCTCTTCGCCTTCCTCGGCGATACGCACGTGTCGGTGTTCGAGCGGAATCCGTGGCTGTTCACCTATCCGGTCGTCATCACCGAGTGCACCTTTCTGTACGACAGTGAGCTGCCCCGCGCCGACCGGGTCGGGCACACGGTCTGGAGCCGGCTCAAGCCCGTGGTCGAGGCGCACCCGGACACGCTCTTCGTCCTGACCCACTTCAGCCTGCGCCACTCCGATCAGGAGGTGCACGACTTCTTCCAGCGCGAGGGGCACGACAACGTCCTGGCCTGGGCGCACCCGGAGAGCCGGCTGCCCGAGCAGCACCAGTCCACGGCGTGATGCCGCCGTATCCCGTCAGGTGGTCCTGTCGAGGAAGCGCGGCACGTCGCGGTGCCAGCCGGGGACGTCAAGCTTGTTCAACGCCGTGACGATCTCGCGCTCCTCGTAGGCGAAGTGCGACTCCATGATCGCGGCCAGCCCGTCCAGCTCGCCCCGCACTCTTCGGACCTCGTCCGGTCCGACCGCCGCGTCGAAGCCCTCGACCAGCTCGGCGACCCGGTCGAGGATGCCCTCGATCGCCGTGTGGTCCTGCTGCAGCTTCAGCAGTACGGGTGCGAGCTCGGGGAACCGGACGGCCAGCGCGGGAAAGGCCGTGTCGTCCTCACCGGTGTGATGCCTGGTCAGGGCCGTGCAGAAGGCCAGGCAGTGGACGCGCAGCTCGCTCTGCGGGGGTGTGGCGGCGGACAGATCATCCCGGAGCCGGTCAAGCTGCTCGCGTAGCCAGTCGTGAACGTTGATCAATTCGAGGCCGAAGGCGGCCAGGCGGTCTTGAGTGCTCATGCGTCCACCATCATGACAGCAGGGGAAGCGCCTCGAAGACGTGCTCCTGCCACAGGCGGCGCGAGATCTCCTCGGGGTACGCCGTGACCGACGGCGGCGCGTCGAAGACCCGCGTCACGCGCTGCCGGGAGTCGTACGCGGGCCAGCCCGGGTCGCCCGAGGTCGCGAAAGAGGTCCAGGCCGTGCGCATCTGGGACGTCAGCTCGCGGGCCTCGGCGATGTGGTCGGGGCCGATGACCGCCGGGCCCAGGTGGGCGTCGTAGGTGCCGAACAGCAGCGGGCCGTCCAGGCCGTGGCAGGCGCCCAGCGCTCCCCCCATGCCCGGGGACTGCCAGGCCAGCTCGTACAGGTACGCCCGTCCGCCTCCGGCAGCCTGCGCCTCGGCCAGGTGCAGCACCGGCATGCTGAACAGCCAGTCGCTCTTCACGCGTTCGTAGAGCTCCTCGGCGGACGCGTCCGGGAAGGCCGCGCGGTAGGCCCGCTCGCCGTCCTCGCCGGGGCCGAAGTGGCGCAGCGCCTCCGCCGCCTGCTCCTCGGTGATCTTGCCGAGCTCTCCGGAGAGCAGGAGGAACGTGCGGTACTCGTCGCGGTTGTGACCGATGACCAGCTCCACGTCCCGTCCCGCGCCGGCCGCCAGTGCCTGCCAGGGCGCGGCAGGCAGCACCTCGCCGTCGACGACCGGCGAGAAGGGGGTGAGCGTGAGCGCGAAGGAGCCCCAGCGCTCCTCGTACTGCCGCATCTTCGACCCCAGCGCCTGCCCGGCCGCCGGCAGTTCCCGCGGATCCACACCGGCCAGGTCCCCGGCCGTCGGACACAGGCCCGCCTCGGCCGCGATGGCCGCCGCGACGTCCCTGGCCAGCGCGTCGGAGAGGAACGTGCCCGGCACGCTCTGCCCGACGGCCCGCCGGAACAGCCCCGCCGCGCTCGGCATGGCCATCAGCGCGGCGATGGACCCGGCGCCGGCCGAGTCACCGAGCACGGTCACCTGGCCGGGGTCGCCGCCGAACGCCGTGATGTTCTCGCGCACCCACTCCAGGGCGGCGACCTGGTCGAGCAGGCCGCGGTTGGCGGGCGCGCCGTCGAGGCGGGCGAAGCCCTCGATGCCGAGGCGGTAGTTCAGCGACACGAACACCACGTCGCCCTCGCGGGCGATGTGCCGGCCGTCGTAACCGGGACTGCCGGAGAAGCCCAGCTTGTAGGCGCCGCCGTGGATCCACACCATCACCGGGCGGCGGGCGGCCGGGTCGGGGTCGGGCGTCCAGACGTTGACGGTCAGCCAGTCGTCGCCCGCCCCCATGAGGAAGTCCCCGCCGCCGCGGCCGGCCATCTGCGCGTCCTGCGGGGCCGGCGGGCCGAAGGCGTGCGCCTCCCGTACGCCGTCCCAGCCGCGCACGGGCCCGGGCGCCTGGAAGCGGGCCTCGCCGACCGGGGGCGCGGCGTACGGGATGCCGCGGAAGACGGCCAGGCCGCCCTCCGCGCGCCCGCGCACCACACCTGCGGCGGTACGGACCTCGGGGTCGCGGGACTCGACTGCGGACATCGGCGGCTCCTCACTACGTGGCGCGACCCTACCTGTGGGCAGCGGCCTCAGGGTGCGGACGGTGGGCTGGTGTCAGGACTGTGGGCGGGTGTCAGGACTGTGGGCGGGCGTCCTCGTAGAGGGCCGCCAGCAGTGGCCGGGTCAGGGCGGCCATCTCGGCGGGCGAGCACGGGCATCCGTGCTGGAGCCAGTCCGTGGCGACGCCGATGAGCGCGCCCGCGGTGAACGCGGCGGGCACGTCATGCGGAACGCCGCCCGCGTAGTCGGCGGGCGATGGCCCGTCGCCTCCGGTGGCGGCGCGGCGGGCGCCGACGTAGGCCGCGACGGTGGCGCGGCGGCGTACGTGGTCGATGACGCGCGCACTCCCCTGCGCCCCGAGCACGCTGCGGTAGAGCCCGGCGTGCTCGTCGAGGTGGGCGAAGAAGGTCAGCAGGGTGTCGGTGCTCTCTTCCTGGGTGCCGGGATCGGGGATGGCGTCGATCAGGTCGTCGATCATCGCCGTGCAGGCCGCCTCGGCCAGCTCGTGCACGTCGCGGTAGTGGTCGTAGAACGTGGACCGGCTCACCCCGGCGCGTTCGGCGACGTCGGCGACGCTGACCCGGGACAGGTCGCGCTCCTGGACCAGCTCGATCAGCGTGCGCCGCAGGGCGGCCTGCGTGCGGCGCACCCGCGGGTCGTTCAGATCGCTGTTTCTGTCTCTGGGGAGGGCCACGCCTCAGTGTACTGTGCCCTACATCCGTAGGTTAGCCTACGCGTGTAGGGTAGTTAAGGATCACCCGCCATGGGGGACATTCGTGACCGCTGACTCCGCTGAGACGCTCCAGATCACCCGCACCTGCCCGTACGCCCCGCCGGAGCAGCACCTTCGCTTCCTGCGCGAGCAGCCGGTCGTCAAGGTCGCGCTGCCGAGGGGTTCGGCGGCCTGGGTGACCGCCCGCTATGAGGACATCCGCACGGTCCTGAGCGACCCCCGCTTCACCGCCGACCGCCGCCACCCCAGCGCGCCCAGGCTGAACGGCGAGACGGGGCCGGGCGAGTCGCCGTTCCCGAAGACGATGCTCGAGATGGACCCGCCCGAGCACGGTCAGGCCCGTCGCGCCGTGGTCGGGGAGTTCACCGTCAGGCGCATGGCGGCGCTGCGGCCGCGTATCCAGCAGATCGTGGACGAGCACCTCGACGCCATGCTGGCCGGCCCGCGCCCGGTCGACCTGGTGCGGGCGCTGGCGCTGCCGGTGCCCTCGCTGGTGATCTGCGAACTGCTCGGCGTGCCTTACGACGACCACGACTTCTTCCAGACGCACTCCGCGCAGTTGCTGAACCGCACCATCACGCAGCAGGAGCGGCAGCACGCCTCCCTCGAGCTGGCCATCTACCTGGACAAGCTGATCAGGGCCAAGGAGGACGACCCCACCGACGACCTGCTCGGCCGCCAGGTGATCAAGCAGCGTGAGACCGGCGCCGTGGACCGTGGCACACTGCTCAGCCTGGCGTTCCTGCTGCTGATCGCCGGGCACGAGACCACCGCGAACATGATCTCGCTGGGCACGTACATGCTGCTGCGGCACCCCGACGCGCTGGCCGCGCTGCGCGAGGACCCGGCCAAGGCGCCAGGCGCGGTCGAGGAGCTCCTGCGGCACTTCACCATCGCGGAGTTCGCGATGGCGCGGGTGGCCCTCGAGGACGTGGAGCTCGGCGGCACGGTCATCCCCGCCGGAGAAGGCGTGCTCATGCTGGCGAACGCCGGAAACCGCGACCCGGAGGTGTTCGCCGACGCCGACGCGTTCGACATCGAGCGCGACGCCCGCAGCCACCTGGCGTTCGGCTACGGCCCGCACCAGTGCCTGGGCCAGAACCTGGCCCGCGTGGAGCTGGAGATCGTCTTCAACACGCTGTTCCGGCGGATCCCCGGGCTGCGGCTGGCCGTCCCCGCCGAGCAGCTCGAGTTCAAGGACGACGCCACCGTCTACGGCATGCACGAGCTGCCCGTCACCTGGTGACGCCTCAGGTCTCGCGCCGCCTGTTCACGGCGATCACGCCGGCACTGTGCAGGCTGGCCAGCAAGGTCCACTCGTCGGCCGGGTCCAGCCACACCTGGAGGTCCGCGGGCCCCGACGGCCTCGGCAGCGCCCCGGCCGGCTCGTAGAAGGTCGAGACCAGGACCAGCGGCACCGGCGCCTCCCATCGGGCGGGCGCCGGCGGTTCGTGCCGGCCGCCGAGGAGCACGGCGCGCTCCACCTCGCCGCAGCCGTCGAGCAGCGGGCCGGCCGCGAGCTGGGCCTGCAACCTGACCTGCGCGTCCATGGCGAGGCGGACCCGCGCCGTCATCCGCTCGTCGTCGGTGGCGAGCGCGTCGTAACCGGGGACGAGCATCCCGACCAGCTCGGCGGGCTCGTCGGCGTAGCCGCGGTGGTCTCCGCCCGCGTAGATCATCTCGTAGCGGTACGGCCGGCCGTCGCCTCTGCGCGGTGCGACCGGCGGCGACTCCATCGCTGAGGTGTTGCGGAGGATCACGGTCACTGGTCGGCATCCCGTTCCGTGGTGAGGTCGTTCGGCGCCGTCATGCCCCGCGCACCCAGCGCGTGGCGGCGTACAGGGCGGTGAGCTGCTCCTTGTCGGCGGCCCGCCAGAACAGCTCGTCCACCAGGCTGCGGAAGGAGAGGCTGCCCGGCTCGGTGAGGTCGAGCGCGGCGCCCAGGTCGCGGAGCCCGGCGTGGGTGCCCAGCCGGTCACGCCGGCCCATGTTGGGCAGATCGCCCAGCGGCGCGTTGCGGAGCACCGCCTCGACCAGTGCGATCGACACCTTCGTCTGGGCCTGGATCACGGCCGCGTCGAGCGAGCCGTCCCACAGCCGGAACTCGACGTGGTCTTTCGAGGTGCCTTTCATGCCCGCCATGTTCACCGCGACCTTGCGGTTGCTGTTGGAGTTCCGCGTCGGTCCCATCGACTCGTAGCCGGCCGCGGGCCGCTGGTTGGGCCGGCAGTACTGGAGGCCCCGGTGGCTCTCCCGCTCCGGGTTGTGCCCGAGTCTGAACAGTGTGTCGGAGTGATGGTCCACGTACTCCAGCATGCCGGTGTAGTGCTCCACGATGTGGTCGTAGTCGTGCGTGCTCACGTGCACGTGCCCGCCGGTCGAGACGGTGGCCGTGCCGCCGTGCGCTCGGATGATCTCGCAGGCGATGCGGAGGTTCTCCCACGTCGCCGGCTCGTCGTACAGGATGGGCGAGATCAGCTCGCCCGCGACCGTGCCGTCCTTCTCCAGCCTCCAGAGGCCGCGCCCGCCGTTCTTTCCCGAGCGGTAACCCTGTCCCTGCATGGTGTGGTACGAGTGCACCTGGGCGTCACTGGTCAGACCGGCCTCGTGCAGGGCACGGGCGATGGCCTCCAGCCCCTGGCGGGAGGCGGGACCCGGCAGGTCGAACTCGAGCTCCAGCCCGAACCCGCGCCCGCCGTCCCGGGCGCCCAGGGACGCCGTGGCGTTCTCCACCATGTACGGGATCACCGGCTCTCCTCTGGACGCGCGGTCCAGCGCCTGCTCGTAGGCCCTCCGGAACGCCGCGAAGTCCCGCGTGAAGGAGACCTCGGGCAGCTCCGGCCGGCGCTGCCATGCCTGGGCCCGGGCCTCCAGCGAGGCGACCCGTTCCTGCGCCGCCACGGCCGGCGCGTCGCTGCCGGCGAACCGGGACAGGGCGCGGCGCATGCGTGGGTGGGCCTGCTGATACGCCTGCTGCGCCTCGGCGTGCTCGCGGATCGCGGCCTGCCGGGCGTCCCGGACGGTCGAGGGGGAGAGATCGTGCAGGCCCGGCGGGACCTCCGGTGTGCCCGGTGGCCGGCCGATCGGGGCGTTCCCGGTCAGGGCGTCGATCACCTGACGCCGGTCGACCGGTCCGAAGAGGTCGAAGCCGGCCCGCTGGGCCTCGGCCGCCCGCTGCGCCAGCCGTTCGACGGAATGGTCGAGACCCGCCTCTCCCGCCAGCCGGCGCAGCGGATCGAACACCCACAGCCGGGACGGCGCATCCGACCCGGTGATCTCGGCGAGACGGGAAAGGGCTCGCGCCTCGTCGTCGCTCGGATGCGTGATGTCGCGCTCGGCCGCGATCCGCAGCCCGTCCCAGAGATGCGGATCTCGCGCCCGGTGGGCGTGGAGGAGGCCGGTGAGCTCACGGGGGCCGCTCGCGTGCGCGAGGTCGGCGCCGTGCGCCAGCGCGTCCTCGGCCAGGCGTACGAGCTGCTCGACCGAGCGCCCTTGGCCGACGTCGCCGGCCAGGCGTTCCAGCGGCGGGACGGCGCGCTCGGCACCCGTGCTGGTGCGTGAGGCGTGCTCGTCCAGGAGCGCGACCAGACGTGCCGTCGCGTCGCCGGGATCGGCCAGGGAGTGCCGCTCCGCGAGCAGCACGCCGTCCCACAGGTACGGGTCCTCCTGCCGGAACCGGTCCATGCCCGCGTGGAACGCCGCCTCCCCGCTCGTCCCACCGGGCAGGTAGCCGTTCTCGTGGGCCGCCCGGACGACCGGGAGCAGTTGCGCGGTGTCGCGGATGCCGTGCCGCTCCATCACCGGTCTGACGAAGTCCCTGGCGCTCCGGTAGGTGACCGGCTCCTTCATCATGTGGACCAGGAGCCCGACCGTGCGTGCCTGCGCGGCGGTCACGTCATGGAGGGAGAACAGGGTGTGGTGCCGCTGCCCCGCCCAGCGATGGGGGTCCGCCTCCATGCTCCTCTTGAGAATATCGGTCAGCCCCGCACGGTCGGTCGCGCTGTCGGGGGCCAGGCCATGCCGCCGGGCGTCGCCGTAGAGGTCGACCAGGGCGTCGACATCACGGCCCAGGCCGAGTTCGGCCGCGATCTCGGGGAGGGCCCTTCGCGGATCATGCCACTGGATGATCCGGCTCATGGCTGCCAGGGCTCTGGCCGTCGTGTCGCCCTGGTCGAGCACGGGCAGCTGGTCCACCAGCCGCCGGCCTTCCGCCAGGAGCTCCTCATCGCTGCCGTCCCGGCGCTCGTTGCCGGGCGTCCAGCGGTGGACGATCGCCGCGGCCTCGGCGAAGTTCCGTGGCCGCGGATCAGCTATCGGCGAGTACTCGCCGGGAATGTCCGGAGGCGTTCCCAGGGGACGTGCGGCCGGACCCGGGGGCGTCGGGTCTGGGGCGGGCGGCCGGCCGCCACCGGTGCCGGAGTCCGTCAGGACGCGTTCGAGCTCCGCACGCACGCTGGGCCACGATCGGGCGAGGTCGGGATGGAGATTGAGGCGCGGCACCTCCTCCAGCGGCACCCAGGCGTTGTCGAGGGACTCGCGCGACGCGGGCCACACGTCGGCCAGGTGCGCCATCTCGCCGATGACGGTGTCGAACGCCCAGCCGCCGTGATCGTCGTGGTGCACTCCCCGTACGTTCACCTCGCGCGGGTCCAGCCTGTTCTCCTCGGCCGCCTCGCGGAGGCCCGCCTCGACCGGGTCCTCGCCGCTGTGGCGGGCGCCGCCGGGCAGTCCCCACGTACCACCGTGATGCGTCTCCATGGAGCGGAGCTGCATGAGGACGTGGACCTCGCCGCCTGGGGGGCGGTGGAAGGCCAGCAGGCCCGACCCGCCTTCGGTCCCCCAGTGCCGGTGCCCTTGCTCGCAGTACGTCCACCCGTCGCCGGGCTTCGAGAGCTGCCAGCCGGGCGGTATGTCGGACATAGTGGGATCGGGCGCGCTGACGTGCGGCGGCCGCAGCACGGTGACCTCGCCGGGCGTGGCGAGCACGACGAACTCGTTGAGCGGCAGCTGGCCCATCCCCGTCCACGGGGTGGACAGCACCTGGGAGGCGGGGATGACCCCCGCCATGACCGCCCCGTCCCCCAGGCCGGTGTACCGCTTGGCGACCCCGGGCATGGCGCTCCAGGACTGCAACGGCAGCCCCGGCGGGGCCGGCACGACGTCGCCGTTCGCGGCGTCCGCCAGAGCGGGGACCGGATGGAACGGGTCGAGCGTCATCCCCCGGTAGAGCACCAGCTCCTCGATGCCGCGGCGGCCCAGCTCGCGCTGCGTCTCCGCGTACTGCTGCCGGAGGAAGTCGCGCAGCATGTCGCCGCTGCGGGCGTGGACCGCCCTGGCGGTCGTGCTGCGGCTCGGAGAGCCGTACGTCTCCAGGTCGAGGATCCCGGTCAGCCCGAACTCGTCGCGCGCGGCCATGTGCATGGCCAGCCGCTCCGGCAGCATCTCGCCGGCGCCGTAGCCCCATGTTCTCAGGAGCTCTTCGACGGCCAGCCGCCTCGCTATGCGGAGCGCTTCGGGTGAGTCGAACGGTATCTGGCGGATGATCCGGCGTTGCGTGTCCGAGAACCTGAGAGAGCCTTCCACGAAGGACTGGATGGAGTTCCGCTCGACCGCCTGCCAGGTCCGCACGGTTCTTCCCACGGCTTTGACCTCACTCAGGACGAGATAGCTCCCGGGGTCGCCGACCGCCTGACGCAGGGGCTGCTTGCGCCCGACGCCGAGCATGTCCCTCGTCGAGGAGTCCATCGTGTCCATCAGCGTCTTCACCGTCGTGGTGTAGGCGGCCTCCCAGGCGGCGCCGCTGATGGGGTCGTACTGGCCGTCCCGGCTGAGCAGGTCCGCCACCCGTCTCGTCACCGGCTCGATCCGGCGAGGGTCCTCCGGAAGTGCGGCGGTGCGAGCCGCGGGCACGTCCGGGCCGCCCTGAAGGCTCGTACGCCAGGCGTCCGGAGCGTGGGGTGCCCCCTGCTCGGAGGAGTGCGGGTGGGCGGCCGCCGTCGCGTCGGGGATCGGATGCACGGGCAGCGCGTCGTAGGGCCGGTCCCCGTGACTGAGGTGACTGGTCGCCGGGCGGGCGCCGGACGGGCCCGCCACGGGCTCCGGGGCCTGTCCCGTCAGGGCCTGCTCCAGGGGCGTCTCCGGGAGCGCCGATGTCCGCGTCTCCGGCGTGGTGCCGTGGTCGCGTGGCGCGTGAGGCGCAGGGGCGCCTGCGGGAGACTGCTCTGGTGGTTCGGGCCTGCTGTGGGCAGTTGATCCCGGTTCGGCCGTTTCGGGAGCCTCAGGCCGCTGTTCGGCGGCTTCCTTGGGAGCCTCAGGCCGCTGTTCGGCGGCTGCTTTGGGAGGCTCATCGGCCCTCTGGGCGTGCTGCTCTGGCGTGCCGACGTCATAAGGCGTCGTGCTGATGGTCGCCGGAACGGTGGCCGGCAGCAGGGAACCGCGGCTGAGCCTGCTCGAAACCGGCGGAGAGGCGGGGGCGGCTTCACCGGTCGGGGTTCGCTCGGCAGGGAGGCCCTGCGGGGGTCGCGCCGGGGTTCCGCCGTGGCCCGCCCTGTCGCCGACCGGGCCGGGCAGGAGCGTGTCGTGGCGACGGGTGACCTCACCCATGATCACCGGACTCGGGTACGGCTGGAGCAGCACGTCGCCCGCTTGGGACTGGTCACGGTCGGTCGAGGTGTCGGCGTCGCCGTGCTCCTCGGGCCGGGAGTGCTCCACCAGCGCAGTCGCGTCGTGGTCGGCAGCCGGTGGGGTGTGGTCGCCGGGGCTCCCGGGCCGGTGCGGCTCGAGGGCTCGGGGATCCGCCGGGGGCGGCCCATCGGGTGAGTGCGGAGGATCGGCGTGGGGGGCCTCCAGAAGGGGTGAATCGCCGAGCTCCGCGACCGCCCGCATCGGGACGAAGCTCACCCGTGCCGAGGCCGGGATGTCGAGGCCGCCCGCGACGCCGGAGATGAAGGTGTAGGCCAGGTGTTCGGCGTCGAGCTGCCCGCTGAGTGCCAGGCCGGGGACGGCGCCGGCGGTGCCCGCCACTCCGCCCAGCAGCGCCTGGCCGTACATGCTCTGTGTGATCGCCACGACCCTGTCACGCACGGCCAGCTCGGCCTCCGAGGCGACGTACACCATCGGCCGGCTCAGCAGGCGCGAAAGGCCCGCGTTGGCGCCGGCGAACAGGGCGCCGGTCAGTGCCCCGCTGCCGAGTGACATCGCCAGCGACTCGAGGTCGAAGTCGCCCGCCTCGCGAGCCCCCCAGATCTGCTGCGCCACCTGCACGCCGAAGTCCAGGCCACCCGAGATCGCGGCGAACTTCACCATGTTGACGAGGACGAGCCGCTTGACCGTCTCGATCCTCACCTGGGTCAGCACCGTGTGGTGCTGGATCAGCCTGAGGACGGCCGGGCCGTTGACGTAGATCCAGACCAGGAGTCGGACGATCATCACGCCGAGCAGCGCCAGCGAGGCATAGATCATCCACTCGGTCTGCTGCATCCGCACGCCGTGCCGGCGCAGGGACGCGGACTCCTCCCGGAGCGCCTGCCCCAGCCGGTCGATCAGCGCCTCCGCGGAGGGGCGGCCGGCGGCCTCCGCCTCCCCGCCCAGCGCGGCGAACGCCTGCTCGAACGCCTCCTTGGCGGGGCCCTGCCATTCCCAGCCGCGCAGCATGCGTACGACGGCGTGGGCGTCCTCCGCCTTGATCTTCGCCAGCAGATCCGCCAGGTGCTCCAGCGTCTCCGCCTCGGCGATGATCCCGCCGACGTCGGCGTCCGGGATCGCACCGCCCGCCAACGGCTGCGCCAGCGGCTTCACCACGTCGGGCACCAGGTTGAGATCGAGCCCCATCAGACTGTCCTGATCACGGCCGGGGGTCCCGCGGCTCGGGTGTGCTCGGTTGCGGCAGGAATGACGCGAAGTCCGTCCCCTCGCCGAACAGATCCTCGAACGGAAGATTCGGTACGAAGGGCTCCATCAGCTCCTTCATCCCGGCGGAGACCTCGCTGGTCGCCCGCCCGATCTGCTCGACGATCACAGCGGAGAGCTCCGACGGCGACAGCTTGCGGTAGACCCGGGGGTCGAAGTCGATCGTCCGCACCTCACCGCGCGGACCGACGGTCACGGTCACCATGCCGTCCTTCGACGTGGCCGTCGCCGACAGCTCCCCGACCTTCTCCTGCATCTTCCTGAGCTGCTCGGTCTGCTGGTTGACCTCCTGGACGAGTTGCTCCAGCAGCCGCCACGACTCGTCCATCGTCACCTCTGTCCCTCACGTGTGCCACTTCAGCCTCAAAGATCTCAGAAGTAGCATTCTTTCCTGATTTTGGGGGCAATATCGATCAACCGCCCCGATGGCGGCGTGTGCCGGTTAAGCTGCCGAACCGTGATCTTCGACGGTGTCGTCTTCAGCAAGAGCCACCTCGACCGGTTGGCGTGCGCGGCGGACGGGATGGCCGGTGATGTGGCGGACGTACGGACCCGGTTCGAGACGTCGTCCTCCGGGGCACGCGCCGCGCTCGGCGACGACGACTACGGCCTCATGTACTGGCAGGCGCGGGGGCCACGCATGGAGAGCATCGGCAACGGGCTCGAACTGCTGGCGGCCGCGCTCCAGAAGCAGGAAACCCGGATCCGGCGGGCATCGCACACGTACGACGCCTGCGAGGACGCCAGCACCCTGCGCACCAGCGCTCGATGAGGACAGCGAAAGAAAAGGCAGATATGGCAGAACAAGGAATCAACCGGCGTCAACTGCTGGCCATCGGCGGCCTGTCCTTAGGACTGCCGCTCATCCCCACCGAGGCACACGCCGCGACGTCAGCCGCCGACCGCGCCCGCCGCAGCGGAGCCTCGTGGGAGAACATCATCGAGAAGTCCTCCTTCAGCAGTAAGTCCGCCTTCGACCAGGCGTGGAACTACCTCTACCCCTGGGACTCCTACACCGACACCCACAACGGCGCCGCCCGGATGCACGCCGGCCAGGTCTCTCTCGCCCAGGGCGTGCTGACCCTGACGGCGACCCGGCTGGCCGCACCCGACGGGAACAGCCCGCAACCGCCGAACGCTCCGCTGTGGTACCGCTCAGGCGCCGTCCATGCCAAGAAGCAGATCCTCGTCAACGACCAGTTCCCCGAGTACGACATCGAGGGCGAGTTCCGCACGCAGACCGGTCAGGGCATCTGGCCGGCTTTCTGGACCACGGGAATCTGGCCGACCTGGCCGCCGGAGAGCGACATCCTCGAATACGTGGGGGACTCCACCAACCTCTTCAACACGTGGAACAAGAACGACGGCGGCGGCGACGCGCTCGTCGAGCGTGAGCCGATCAGCGGCCACAACCCCGACGCCTGGCACAAGTACCGCGTCTGGATGTCCAAGGACGGGAACGACGTCCTGCTCGACTACTACTTCGACGGGGTCTGGAAGGCGACCCACCGGGGAGTCGGCTGGGCCGGTGTCCCGCAGTGGCTCATCATCAACCTGCAGATGGGCTCCTGGGCTTCGGGACTCGAGCCTGGCGATCCCGGCTGGGATCAGCAACCGGGTCCGGCCGGCAACACCTATTTCCGCGCTCGCAACGTGTGGATGGGCCGTACCCGCGCCTGGTGACCCACCACCCGTGCCGCCACGGCCCTCATCACGTCAGTGAGCCCACGGGAAGGTAGACCGTACGGCCGCTCCTGCGGGCACGGCGCGCGGCGGGGAGCCGCGCCGCGGTGTGCGCTGGATGCCGTTCCTCGGCCTCCTCCCAGCCGAGGAACTCGGCGGCGTCCAGCTCATCGGCCTGGAGCTTGATCCGGCCGGGGTCGGCGACGACGCCGCCGTCGAAGAGGAAGGTCAGCATGGGGCTCGGCCGCTCCCCCAGCGGGGGCGACCACTCCACCACCAGCAACTCTCCGACCTGGACGTCCAGCCCGAGCTCCTCGCGGATCTCCCGCACGGCGCACTCGTGCGGAGCCTCCCCGGCTTCGACGACACCACCCGGGACCGCCCAGTACGGGCGATAGTTCGGCTTGACGAGCAGGACGCGGTCGTCGTCGTCGGTCAGGAGCGCGCAGGCCGCGGCATATGCCGTCGGCAGGGTCGCGTACCACTCGGCCGGCTCAAGGTAGGGCTTGCTCATGTCGTTCATTGTGCTCGGGCGGCCGTCGCCCGCGCATGCGACGGCCGCCGTGGGCCGGTGACACCCACGGCGGCGAGCAGCCGGGCTCCATGGCGGCGGCCCGGACATACGGGGCGAAATCCCGCTAGTCCACCTCCACCACGGCCTGGGCGAACTGGGCCGAGTACAGCCGGGCGTAGGCGCCCTCCGCCGCGAGCAGCGACTCGTGCGTGCCCTGCTCGACGATCCGCCCGTTCTCCATGACCAGGATCAGGCTGGCGTCGCGGATCGTGGAGAGCCGGTGGGCGATCACGAAGCTGGTGCGCCCTTCGCGCAGCGAGCTCATCGCCCGCTGGATGAGCACCTCGGTCCGGGTGTCGACCGAGCTGGTCGCCTCGTCCAGGATCAGGATCGCCGGCTCCGACAGGAACGCCCGGGCGATCGTGATCAGCTGCTTCTCGCCCGCGCTGACCGTCGCGCCCTCCTCGTCGATCACCGTGTCGTAGCCGTCGGGCAGCGTGTGCGCGATGCGGTCCACGTGGGCGGCCTCCGCGGCGGCCTCGATGCGTTCGCGCGTGGCGCCCTCCGCGCCGTAGCCGATGTTCTCCGCGATCGTGCCGCCGAACAGCCAGGTGTCCTGCAGCACCATGCCGATGTTGGCGCGCAGCTCCTCCCTGGACATCTCGGCGATGTCGACGCCGTCGAGCGTGATACGGCCGCCGGTCACCTCGTAGAAGCGCATGATGAGGTTGACCAGCGTCGTCTTGCCCGCTCCCGTGGGGCCGACGATGGCCACGGTCTGGCCGGGCTCCACGGTCAGCGACAGGTTCTCGATCAGCGGCCGGTCCGGCGCGTAGCGGAAGGACACGTTCTCGAACGCCACGCGCCCCCTGATCGGCGCGGTCCGCGCCGGCCCCTCGGGCTCCTGGGACTGCTCGGGCGCTTCCAGCAGCTCGAAGACCCGCTCGGCCGAGGCGACGCCCGACTGCACCATGTTCGCCATTCCGGCCACCTGGGTCAGCGGCTGGCTGAACTGCCGCGAATACTGGATGAAGGCCTGCACGTCGCCCAGCGAGATCGAGCCCGAGGCCACCTTGACCCCGCCCACCACGGCGACCAGCACGTAGTTGAGGTTGCCGATGAACATCATCGCCGGCTGGATGATCCCGGAGATGAACTGGGCGCGGAAGCTGGAGGTGAACAGGGCCTCGTTGTGCTCGGCGAAGGTCTCGGCGGCCTCCTTCTGCCTGCCGAACACCTTGACCAGCGTGTGACCGCCGTACATCTCCTCGATGTGGCCGTTGAGCTTGCCCGTCGACGACCACTGCTTGATGAACTGCGGCTGCGAGCGCTTGCCGACGGCCGTGGTGACGAAGACCGAGACCGGCACCGTGACCAGCGCGATGAGTGCCAGGATGGGCGAGATCCAGAACATCACCACCAGCACTCCCACGACCGTCAGCACCGACGAGATGAGCTGGCTCATCGTCTGCTGCAGGGTCTGCGCGATGTTGTCGGTGTCGTTGGTGGCGCGGCTGAGGATCTCGCCGCGCGGCTGGCCGTCGAAGTAGCTCAGCGGCAGCCGGGCCAGCTTGGCCTCGATCCGCTCGCGCAGCCGGAACGCCGCCCGCTGCACGACGACCGTGGTCAGCCGGAACTGCAGGATCCCGAGCACCGCCGCCAGCACGTAGATCGCCAGCACCCAGCCGAGCACCTGCGCCAGCGCGGTGAAGTCGATGCCGTGGCCGGGCACCACGTTCATCGACGACACCATGTCGGCGAGCGTGCCCTGCCCCCTGGCGCGCAGCCCCGCCACGGCCTGTTCCTTGGTGGCCCCGGCGGGCAGCTGGGCGCCGACGATGCCGGCGAAGATCAGGTCGGTGGCGTGGCCGAGGATCTTGGGGCCCGTCACGGTCAGCGCGACGCTGGCCGCGCCGAGGGCCAGGACGACGGTGAGCAGCGCGCGCTCGGGGTGCAGCAGCCGCAGCAGGCGGCGGAGCGAACCGCCGAAGTCGTGCGCCTTCTCGGCGGGCCCGGACATCATCCTGCCGGGGCCGAAGGAAGGCTGGGGGCGGCGCGCGGGCGCTTGGGTGGTCATGCCGCTGCCTCCTGTTCGGTGAGCTGGGACAGCACGATCTCCCGGTACGTCGGGCAGGTGCTCATGAGCTCCGCGTGGTCGCCGCTGCCGACCACGCGGCCGTCGTCGAGCACGAGGATGCGGTCGGCGTCGCGGATGGTGTTCACCCGCTGGGCCACGATGACGATCGTGGCGTCGGTGATCTCCTCGGCCAGCGCGGCCCGCAGCCGGGCGTCGGTGGTGTAGTCGAGGGCGGAGAAGGAGTCGTCGAACAGGTAGATCTCGGGCCGGTGCACCAGCGTCCTGGCGATGGCCAGGCGCTGACGCTGGCCGCCGGAGACGTTCGTGCCGCCCTGGGAGATCGGCTCGTCCAGGCCGCCGGGCATCGCCTCGACGAACTCGCGGGCCTGAGCGATCTCCAGGGCCCGCCACAGCTCCTCGTCGGTCGCGTCCGGCCTGCCGTACCTCAGGTTGGAGGCCACGGTGCCGGAGAAGAGGTACGGCGACTGCGGGACCAGGCCGACGGCCCGGGAGAGCACGGCCGGGTCGAGGTCGCGTACGTCGACGCCGTCGACCAGCACCTCGCCGGCGGTCGCGTCGAAGAGGCGGGGGATGAGGTTGAGCAGCGTCGTCTTGCCGCTGCCCGTGCTGCCGATGATCGCGGTGGTACGGCCGGGCCGCGCCGTGAAGCTCACGTCGCAGAGCACCGGCTCCTCGGCACCCGGGTAGCGGAAGTCCACGGAGCGCAGCTCCAGCTCGCCGAGGCGGCTTTCGGGGATGACCGGGTCGGCCGGCGGGTGGACGGTCGGCTCGGTGCCGAGCACCTCCTCGATGCGCTCGGCGCAGACCTCGGCCCGCGGGATCATCATGAACATGAACATCGCCATCATCACCGACATGAGGATCTGCATGAGGTAGGCGATGACCGCGGTCAGCGCGCCCACCTGCATGGTCCCGTCGGCGATGCGGTGGCCGCCGAACCACACCACGGCGACGCTGGAGACGTTCACCACCAGCATGACCGTGGGGAACATCAGCGCCATCAGCCGTCCGACCCGCAGTGACACGTCGGTCAGCCGGTCGTTGGCCACGCCGAAGCGCTCGCGCTCGTGCCTGTCGCGGACGAACGCCCTGATGACCCGGATGCCGGTGATCTGCTCGCGCAGCACCTGGTTGATCCGGTCGATGCGCTCCTGCATCGTGCGGAAGAGCGGGCGCATCCGCACCACGATCAGGGACACGATGGCGATCATCACGGGCAGCACGACGAGCAGCAGCGACGACAGCGCGGTGTCCTGGCGGAGCGCCAGCACGATGCCGCCGACGCACATGATCGGAGCCGCCACCATCATCGTGAACGTCATCAGCACGAGCAGCTGGATCTGCTGCACGTCGTTGGTGGTCCGGGTGATCAGGGAGGGCGCGCCGAATCTGTTGACCTCCTGGGCGGAGAAGTCCTGCACCCGGCCGAAGATCGCGGCCCGCAGGTCCCTGCCCAGGGCCATCGAGGTCCGTGCACCGTAGTACACGGCCACGATCGAGCAGACGATCTGAACGAGCGTCACACCGAGCATCACCAGCCCGATGCGCATGATGTAACCGGTGTCCCCCTTGACGACGCCGTCGTCGATGATGTCGGCGTTGAGGGTGGGGAGATAGAGCGTGGCCAGGGTCTGCACGAACTGGAAGAGCACGACGAGCGTGATCTCTTTCCCGTACGGCCTGAGCTGGACCCGCAGGAGACGGAGCAGCATCAAGATGCGCTTTCTGTCGAAGGGGTGGGGTGGGGCCGCACGAGCAGCCCGTCGAGCAGCACGGAGACGATCTCCTCGTCGTCCATGTCCCCGAACTCGCCGCCCAGGCCGAAGCCGCGGTGCACGCTCACCGCGATCAGCATGAGCAGCAGGTGCGCCGCGCCCTCGGGAGAGCGGCGCAGCCGGTCGCGGTCGGGCTCGACCAGAGCGGCGATCGCCGTCCCGATCCGGCGGCGGCCGTCCAGCATCCGCTCGTGGAACTCGGCGTCGTCGGCGAGCAGTTCCCTGGGCACGGCCATGAGATTGGCGTTGGCGCGCATCCCCTGCCGCAGCATCGCGACCGCCTCACGCAGCCGCTCGCGCAGCTCGACCTGCGTGCCGATGGACGCCAGCGCGTCGACCGCCGGCTGCGGGTCGAACGCGCTCATCAGCGTCGCCCGGAGCAGCGAGGCCTTGTCGGGGAAGACACCGAAGATCGTGCCCTCGGCCACGCCCGCGGCCTCGGCGATCTGGCGGGTGCTCACCGCGGCGCCGTACTCGCGCAGCAGGGGGAGCGTGGCGGCGATGAGCGCGGCACGGCGGTCTTCTGGTGCCATGGCCGGCACCCTTCGCCTCTTGGTCATGGGACGAGTCTAATGAGCGAGCACTCACTCGTTCAACAGGTTATGAGACCGGGCGGGCCGGTCGCGCGCATGGGACGGTGGGCGCACATCCGAACAGGGGGACTCCGCCGGCGGGCGGCACATCTTATGAGGCGGCCTTTCTCGGCGACCGCGAGAGCGTAATTGACGCATTATCCGCGCGAACTCTATATTGTTGCCACAATTTCTCCACACAACCACGCCGACCTGCGTAGATGAAGAATTGTCAGCCAATTCAGCGTCCAGCCCCGTGGGCGATTTGAACACCGGTTCACAGATTTGTCCAGGCCCTTGTCGAGGGTGTTCGGATCATTTACTGTCCAAGTGATCTAATCACCCCCCACAATTCAGGAGCCCTGGTGCGCCGATTAACGCTCACCGCCACCGTCGCCGCGGTGCTACTCCCCCTGCTCTCACCGGCAGCCTCCGCCACCGCCACCGAAGACCCGGACGCCGTCCAGCAAGTCGGTCCGGGTCTGTACTTCTCCGACACCGACACCTTCAAGATCGACGAATCGGATGTGCCCGCCGGGTCGATCGGCCGTACCCACGGCGTGGCCACCGGCGGCGGCGACCTCGCGCGGCCGCAGTCGGCCCCCGCCTCCCGCCCCGAGATGGCGGTGTTCGGGCCGGGCTGGCAGGCCGAGTTCCTCGGCGGCATGCTCGACAGGAAGCTGGACGTCCAGAGCGGCGCCATCGTGGTCACCGAGCTCGACGGAGGCACCACCACCCGCTACGCCCTGAAGAGCAGCGTCTCCTTCCCCGACGGCGGCGGCGTCCAGCGCTACGAGAGCGGCGACGGATCCAAGATCACCGAAACGACCCGGTGGGACTCGGCGGCCGGGGCGATGCGAACCTCCATCTCCGAGACCATCGCGATGGACAAGGGCGCCACGGAGGCCGGGGACGACAACTTCTCCCAGAGCAACGCCGAGCTCGGCCTCACCTACACCTGGACCAAGCTCGACGGGCTGCAGAGCACCGACACCTGGCGGGTGACGGCCACCGGCAACACCGCCTACGGCGCCTCGACGGTGGCCTATGACGCCCAGGGCCGCGTCAGCACCGTCAAGGAGCCGGCCGCGGGCGAGACGCCCGAGGAGACCCTGACGGTCACCTACGCCACCTCCACCACGGCGACCACCTCCTCCTTCGGTGACTTCGCCGGCCGCCTCAAGAAGATCACGCTCACGTCCGGCACGGACGCCCCGCAGACCGTCGCCAGCTACGGATACGACGCCAACGGCCTGCTGCGCACCGTGGCCGATCCCAGCCTGAGCGGCTCTCCCGCGTCCACCTACACCTACGACCAGATCGGGCGCCTGACGTCGATCGACTCGCCCACGGACGGCGGCTGGCAGCTGACCTTCGCCAGCGGCACCGCCGCCCCCACCGCGACCGCCACCGACACGTCGCGGCCGGCCGGCGGCGATCCCATCCAGGGCGCGAAGGGGATCAACGACCCCGATGCCACCGCGCCCGACCCCGGTGACTTCCTCCCGGGCGACATCTCCAACCCGCAGGCGTACCCGTCGTACTGCAACGACGCCTGGAAGTGGCTGTACTACCAGAGGGCCGGCTGCGCATCCTGGGTCGCCCACTACGGCTGGCGCAAACCGCTGTGGCGGAAACTGCCCAGCAAGCGCTACGTCATGGGCATCGACTACGACCACTGCACCAACGCCCCCGACCGCCCCACCGGCTTCGACTTCCGGCCGGCCTGCGACATGCACGACTACGGCTACGGGCTGATCGGCAACACCTACAAGCACTACCGCTACTACCTCGACCGCTATCGCAAGTCCCAGGTCGACGACGTCTTCTACCACACGCTCAAGAACTGGACCTGCAACGCGTACAACATCTTCGTCCGCACCCTCTGCAAGCGGTGGGCCTTCGTCTACCGCCAGGGGGTTCGCCTGGGCAACCCCAAGAACGGCGCGAACGCCACACGCTGACGGACCCGGCCGGATGGCGGATCGCTCGCCATCCGGCCGCTCCTGCGGTTCGCGATCGGCGGATCAGATCTCTTCCACGCTGCTCGGCTCACGCCGGGACAGATCGATACCGAGCTCCTCCGCGGCGCGGAAGACGTCCTCGTCGGTGTCGCGCATCTCGATGGACATGCCGTCGCTGGAGAGCACCTCGACGTTCAGGCAGAGCGACTGCATTTCCTTGATGAGGACCTTGAAGGACTCCGGAATACCAGGCTCGGGGATGTTCTCGCCCTTGACGATGGCCTCGTAGACCTTCACGCGGCCCAGGACGTCGTCGGACTTGATCGTCAGCAGCTCCTGCAGGGCGTAGGCGGCGCCGTACGCCTCCAGCGCCCACACCTCCATCTCACCGAAGCGCTGGCCGCCGAACTGGGCCTTACCGCCGAGCGGCTGCTGGGTGATCATGGAGTACGGGCCGGTCGAACGCGCGTGGATCTTGTCGTCGACCAGGTGGTGCAGCTTGAGGATGTAGACGTAGCCGACCGCGATCGGATACGGGAACGGCTCACCGCTGCGGCCGTCGAACAGCTGGGCCTTGCCGCTCTGCTGCACCATCCGGTCACCGTCGCGGTTGGGGTTGGTGTGGCCGAGCAGGCCGACGATCTCCTCCTCGTTGGCGCCGTCGAAGACGGGGGTCGCCATGGGCGTGCGCGGGGCCACCTTCTCGAATCCCTTCTCGCGCAGCCGCTCGGCCCACGCCTCCTCGATCCCGGAGATGTCCCAGCCTCTGGCGGCGATCCATCCCAGATGCATCTCCAGCACCTGGCCGACGTTCATCCGGCCGGGCACGCCCAGCGGGTTGAGGATGATGTCGACCGGGGTGCCGTCCTCCAGGAACGGCATGTCCTCGACCGGCAGGATCTTGGAGATGACGCCCTTGTTACCGTGGCGGCCGGCCAGCTTGTCACCGTCGGTGATCTTACGCTTCTGGCCCACGTAGACGCGGACCAGCTCGTTGACACCCGGCGGCAGCTCATCGCCCTCCTCACGGCTGAACACCCGGACGCCGATGACCTTGCCCTGCTCGCCGTGCGGCACCTTCAGGGAGGTGTCGCGGACCTCGCGGGCCTTCTCACCGAAGATCGCGCGCAGCAGCCGCTCCTCCGGCGTCAGCTCGGTCTCGCCCTTCGGGGTGACCTTGCCGACCAGGATGTCGCCCTGCACCACGTCGGCGCCGATCCGGATGATCCCCCGCTCGTCGAGGTCGGCCAGGACCTCCTCCGACACGTTCGGGATGTCCCGGGTGATCTCCTCGGGACCCAGCTTGGTGTCGCGGGCGTCGACCTCGTGCTCCTCGATGTGGATCGAGGACAGGACGTCGTCCTGGACGAGCCGCTGCGAGATGATGATCGCGTCCTCGTAGTTGTGGCCCTCCCACGGCATGAACGCCACCAGCAGGTTCTTGCCGAGCGCCATCTCACCCTTGTCGGTGCACGGCCCGTCGGCGATCACCTGGTGGGCCTCCACCCGGTCGCCCTCGGCCACGATCGGCTTCTGGTTGACCGAGGTGCCCTGGTTGGAGCGCTTGAACTTGGCCACCCGGTACGTCGTCCGCGTGCCGTCGTCGTTCATCACCGTGACGTAGTCGGCGGAGACCTCCTCGACCACACCGGCCTTCTCGGCGCTGATCACGTCGCCCGTGTCGGTCGCGGCTCGGTACTCCATACCGGTGCCGACCAGCGGCGCCTCGCTCTTCAGCAGCGGCACGGACTGCCGCTGCATGTTCGCGCCCATCAAGGCCCGGTTGGCGTCGTCGTGCTCGAGGAACGGGATCATCGCGGTGGCCACCGACACCATCTGGCGCGGCGACACGTCGATGTAGTCGACCTCGGCGGAGCGCACGTACTCGGTCTCACCGCCCTTGGTGCGGACCAGGACGCGCGCCTCGGCGAACGAGCCGTCGGGGTTGAGCGCCGAGTTGGCCTGCGCCTTGACGTAGCGGTCCTCCTCGTCGGCGGTCAGGTAGTCGACCTGGTCGGTCACCTTGCCGTCGACGACCTTGCGGTAAGGCGTCTCGACGAAGCCGAAGGCGTTGAGGCGGCCGAAGCACGCGAGGTAGCCGATGAGGCCGATGTTGGGGCCTTCGGGGGTCTCGATCGGGCACATCCGGCCGTAGTGGGACGGGTGCACGTCGCGCACCTCCATGCCCGCTCGCTCACGCGACAGACCACCGGGGCCCAGCGCGTTCAGCCGCCGCTTGTGCGTCAGGCCGGCCAGCGGGTTGGTCTGGTCCATGAACTGCGACAGCTGCGAGGTGCCGAAGAACTCCTTGATCGACGCCACGACCGGGCGGATGTTGATCAGGGTCTGCGGCGTGATCGCCTCGACGTCCTGCGTGGTCATGCGCTCGCGCACGACCCGCTCCATGCGGGCCAGGCCCAGGCGGACCTGGTTCTGGATCAGCTCGCCGACGCTGCGGATGCGGCGGTTGCCGAAGTGGTCGATGTCGTCGACCTCCACGACGGCCGCACCCATCGAGGTCTCGCCGGCGTGCAACCGGACCAGGTATTCGATCATCGAGACGATGTCGTCCTCGGTCAGGGTGCCCTGGGTGATCTCCGCGTCGACACCCAGCTTCTTGTTGACCTTGTATCGGCCGACCTTGGCCAGGTCGTACCGCTTGGAGTTGAAGTAGAGGTTCTCCAGCAGGGTCTGCGCCGACTCCTTGGTCGGCGGCTCACCCGGCCGCAGCTTGCGGTAGATGTCCAGCAGCGCGTCATCCTGGCCGGCCGTGTGGTCCTTCTCCAGGGTGGCCCGCATGGACTCGAAGCGGCCGAACCGCTCGAGGATCCGCTCGTTCGTCCATCCCAGCGCCTTGAGGAACACCGTCACGGGCTGCTTGCGCTTGCGGTCGACGCGTACGGCGACGCTGTCGCGCTTGTCGATCTCGAACTCGAGCCAGGCACCCCTGGACGGGATGACCCGGCAGCCGAAGAGATCCTTGTCGGACGTCTTGTCCACGGTGCGTTCGAAGTAGACGCCAGGCGAGCGGACCAGCTGCGAGACCACGACACGCTCGGTGCCGTTGATGATGAACGTGCCCTTCGGCGTCATGAG
>NZ_JBFAHJ010000031.1:150959-157410 GCF_040654115.1 Nonomuraea sp. NPDC050786 | reverse complement strand
GCGATCACCAAGGACGTCTACGGACACCTGCTGGAGGGCGACCGCCGCGCCGCGACCGAAGCCATCTCCAGCGCTCTCCTGGGGTGACCCGCACGGGAAATTAGGGAACGCGCGCCGCAACATAGGGAGCCGCTCCCGATCCGGCTGCCCGGCCTGCGTCCATACGGTTGGCAGGACTCACCAAGGAACGGGAGGCCGGCATGCCGCTCTACATGGACGTCCACACCATCGCCCAGGGCGTCGCGATGGCCGACGTCGTCCAGGCGCATAAGGCGGACCTGCAGCATCAGGGCCGCCACGACGTCAGCTACCTGCGCTACTGGGTCGACGAGAGCCAGGGCACGATCTTCTGCCTGGTCGAGGCGCCTTCGGCGGAGGCGGCCGCGGCGGTGCACCGCGAGGCCCACGGGCTGGTGGCCGACCAGATCTTCCAGGTGCAGGAAGGCAGCTGATACGCCGCAGCGCCCTCACGTAACGGATCGAAACCCTCAACAGGAAGCGAGTAAACGCCCATGAACCAGATCCTGTCCGGCCGCGTACGACGCTCGACCGCGCCGCTGCTGCTGGCCGCGGCGATCTCCACGGCGATCTCAGCGGCCGCCTGCCTGGTGCCGGCCGCCGCGAACGCCGCCGACCAGCCCACCCCGGCGTCGGCCCCGGCGTCGGCGTCGGCGTCGGTGCAGCCGACCGGAGGGCCGGTGGCGCTCCCGCCGGGCCCGGGCCCGCCGGCGCTCGGCGGCTTCTTCAAGGTCCAGGAGGCCGAGCAGAGCAAGTGCCTGGACGTCAAGGACGCCTCCACCGCCGAGAACGCCTTACTCCAGCGCATCTCCTGCAAGGGCAACGACGCCCAGCTGTGGCTGCCGACCCTGCTGTCGGTCGACGGCTCCGGCGCATTCGTCTACCAGCTGTCCAACCGGGGCAGCGGCAAGTGCGTCGAGGTCCGGAACGAGGCCGCCGCGTTCGGCGCGCAGGTGGTGCAGCACACCTGCGACCCCAGCCGCCTGGCCGGGGAGCGCTGGCTGCACCAGGGGGAGATCCCGCCCACGGGGGTGGGCTTCGGCCAGCTGAAGTCGGCTCTGGACCCGTCCCTGTGCCTGGACACCCTCGGGCAGCTGGCCAAGGTCTTCACCTGCACCACGCCCAACGACGCCCAGCTGTGGCGCTTCCAGTGACCCGGACATCCGGACGCCGGGCCCGTACATGACGACGAGGGCCTCTCCGCCGGGGAGGCCCTCGTCGTCACCCGGCGTACGGGGCGGCGCAGCACCGCAGCCGTTCCCTCTGCTCATAGGCTCGTCGGATTTCCGGCCGACCACGGGCACCGCTCGGGCGCGCCTGGCGGGGGCGGCGACGGCCGAGGGAGCAGCCGGTCAGGTGGGGGCGGGCGTGGAGCGGGTGGCCAGCCGGTCGAGCGAGATGCCGAGCACGTCGGCCAGGGCCGCGATGGTGAAGAACGCCGGCGTCGCGATCCGGCCCGTCTCGATCTTGCGGAGCGTCTCGGCGGACATGCCGGCGGCGGCCGCGACCTCGACGATGCTGCGCTCGCCACGGGCCCGGCGCAGGATCAGCCCCAGCTGCTCGCCGCGCAGCCGCTCCTCAGGGGTCAGCGGAGGTCGCACCATGCAACCCACTCTATACCCGCGATACCGGTATAGTTATCGAATATCTCCGGTCCGAGCGGCAGGGGAGAGGCACCCGCACACCGCACTCACCGGCCGCTCTTGCCCCGCAGCAGCGGATGAGTACGCATCGCCACCTCCAGCTCACCTGGCAGCTCATCCCGATACCGGCCCAGCGTCGACAGATCGCTGTGCCCCAGCACCCGCCGCACCGCATCCATGTCCACCGCGTCGGCCAGCAGATGCGTCGCCGTCGTGTGCCGCAACCCGTGCGGCGTCACCGAACGCCGCTGATCGGGATCCACCCGCCGCTGCACCCGGTCGATCACCGCCTGCACGTCCCCCCGCGCCAGCCGCCGCCCCCGCCACGACAGCAGCAACGCCTTGTCCGCCCCCGCACCGGCCCCCGTCCCAGCCAACGCACCGGCCCCCGTGCCGGCCAACGCCGGCCGCCCCCGCTCCAGATACTCCTGCAACACCCCGGCGACACCGTCCGGCAACGGCACATCCCGCGTCCGACCGCCCTTGCCGAAGATCCGCCAGTAACGCACCCCGTCATTGGTGAAGAAATCCTCCACATTGGCCCGCACCAGCTCCGACACCCGCGGCCCCACCGTCGACAACAGCAGCACGATCACCGCGTCCCGCAACTCCGTACGCTGATCACGACGCTTGGCCGCAGAAGGAGCCTCCGGCAACGCCCGCGCCGCCCCGATCAACCCCTGCGCCTGCTCCCGCGTCAACGCCCGCCGCTGCGGCCGCAACCCCCCGCGCTCCTTGGCCGTCACCGTCGAAGCCGTCATCGGATTGATCTGCACCCAGCCCGCCAGCGTCGCATGCTTGAACAACGCCGAGATCGACCGGCGAAAACGCGCCTGCGACGACGGCGACTGCCCCCCGCTCGCCGCCCGCCGCCGCCCGTCCGGCCGGCGCGCGAACGCCAGCAGCAACGCGTCCACATCCTCGCCCGTCAGATCGTCCAGCACCACCTCGGCACCGGCCAGCTCCACCAGCGTGGCCACATCCCGCGCATACACCTCCGCCGTCGACGGCGACAACGCCCCCGTCACCGTCCGGGCCCGCACCAGCTCCACATAACGATCAGCCGCCTCCGCCACCGTCAGCCGCTCGAGCTCCGCAGGCCGCACCGGCCGCCACCTTCCCCTCGAATGTCCCGCGCACGAGAAAAGATCCAAGGACGACCGTAGCGGCCGGCACCGACAACCAACGCTAGATGTCGCGGAACGTCTCGATGCGCGCACCCAACGCGTTCAACCGCTCGGCGAGATCCTCATACCCGCGGTTGATCACGTAAACGTTGCGCAGCACCGACGTGCCCTCCGCCGCCATCATCGCCAGCAGCACCACCACCGCCGGCCGCAACGCCGGCGGGCACATCATCTCCGCGCTGCGCCACCGCGTCGGACCCTCCACCAGCACCCGATGCGGATCCAGCAGCTTCACCGACGCCCCCAGACGCGTCAGCTCCGTCAGATAGATCGCCCGATTGTCGTACACCCAGTCATGGATCAACGTCGAGCCCTGCGCCGACGCCGCGATCGCCGCGAAGAACGGCACATTGTCGATGTTCAGCCCCGGGAACGGCATCGGATGGATCTTGTCGATGGGGGAGACCAGCTTCGACGGCCGCACCGTCAGATCCACCAGCCGCGTACGCCCATTGGCCGCCGCGTACTCCCGGCCCCGATCACAGTCGAGGCCCATCTCCTCCAGCACCGCCAGCTCGATCTCCAGGAACTCCACCGGCACCCGGCAGATCGTCAGCTCCGACGACGTCACCACCGCGGCCGCCAGCAGGCTCATCGCCTCCACCGGATCCTCAGAGGGGGAGTAGTCGACATCACGCTCGATGTCCGGCAGCCCGTGCACCGTCAGCGTCGTCGTCCCCACCCCCTCCACCCGCACACCCAGCTGCTCCAGGAAGAAGCACAGGTCCTGCACCATGTAGTTGGAGGAGGCGTTGCGGATCACCGTCACACCGTCATGCCGCGCCGCCGCCAGCAGCGCGTTCTCCGTCACCGTGTCGCCCCGCTCCGTCAGCACGATCGGCCGCGACGGCGACACCTCCCGATCCACCCGCGCGTGGTAGAACCCGCCCGTCGCCGTGATGTCCAGCCCGAAGTGCTTCAGCGCCGACATGTGCGGCTGCACCGTACGCGTGCCCAGATCACAGCCGCCCGCGTACGGGATCTGGAACTGGTCGGTACGGTGCATCAACGGCCCCAGGAACATGATCACGCTCCTGGTACGGCGGGCCGCCTCGGTGTCCATCGCCTCCAGCTCCAGCCGGGCCGGAGGCACGATCTCCAGATCGCTGCCCTCATTGATCCACCGCGCCCGCACCCCGATCGAGGCCAGCACCTCCAGGATCCGGTAGACCTCCTCGATCCGCGCCACCTTCCGCAGGATCGTCCGGCCCGAGTTCAGCAGCGACGCGCACAGCAACGCCACACACGCGTTCTTCGACGTCTTGACGTCGATGCTCCCCGACAGCCGGCGGCCGCCCACCACCCGCAGATGCATCGGCCCCGCATACCCCAGCGAGACAATCTCACTGTCGAGCGCCTCACCGATCCGGGCGATCATCTCAAGACTGATGTTCTGGTTGCCGCGCTCGATCCGGTTGACCGCGCTCTGCGACGTCGCCAGAGCATCCGCCAGCTGCAACTGCGTCCATCCACGATGCTGACGCGCATCCCGGATCAGCCGGCCGATCCGCACAAGGTAATCATCTGCCACAACACGAGACCATATCTCACATATGAGATGCCGCAGCGCCCGCAGAGGCCGACGCGCCGAACAACTCCCGATGACCCGCCAGATGCTCCGGCGTCGCCGACGCCTTCACCTTGTGCACGAACGCCCGCCGCGCCGCCCGGAACTCGTTACGGTCGTCGAACATGTCGCGACTCATCTCCGCCAGCTCCTCGGCCCGATACGCGTCCAACGGCCTACGCCGCTCATCGACCTCACGCGCCTGCCGCCGCCCCGCCAGCAGCCGATCATAACCCGGATCCGCCGCCAGCCGCTCAGCGTACTCCAGCACCCTGCGCTCGAAGTCCAGCCGCGAACCGCCCAGCATCCGATCGGCCAGCCCCATCTCGACCGCCTCCACCGCGCCAACCGGCAACGCCTGCTGCGTCAGCCTCCGCGCCGTCTCCGCACCCACCCGGCGCGGCAGCACATACGTCCAGTACTCGCTGCCGAACAGCCCCATCGTCCGGTAATGCGGATTCAGCACCACCGAATCCCGGATGATCACCCGGTCGGCGCCCAACCCCATCATCACCCCGCCCGCACCCGCGTTCCCCCCGATCGACGTCACCACCAGCTGACTCGTACACCCCACGATCTCCCGGCACACCGCGTTGATCGCATTGATGTTCAGCCACGCCTCGAACTCCGGCTGCCGCGCGGCCTCGATCACGTTCAGATGGATACCGTTGGAGAACACCTCTCCACCCCGCACCACCAGCACCCGCGTGTCCTGCGCCGCCGCGTACCGCACCGCCGACGACAACCGACGACACTGCTCCGTCGACATCGCCCCGTTGTAGAAGTCGAAACTCACCACACCCACACCGTCACTGCGGTCATAGGTGATCTCGCTGTAGCCCGAACGCTCCGGAGCCGACGCCACCCGCTCACCCAGCGCCAGCGCCGCCGGCAGCTTGATCGCCCCCTCCTGCTCCAGCCGCACATGACCCACCCACACCGAGCCACCCTCGCCGGTGTGCACCAGCACCGCACCCTCCCGGCGCGCCGCCACCTGCCCCGGCCGCCCCGCCAGATCAGGACCCCGGTACACGTCGAACACCCGCACCGGCACATCACACAGCATCGCCCGCCCACCAGGCGCCCCGTCCGCGGCCCGCACCCGCCGCAGAATGTCCTGCGCCGGCTCCTCCCACGAGAACTCCCGGTCCGAGTGCCGCATCGCCCGCCGCAGCCGGCCCCGCACCTCCGGCGAACGGTAATCCAACGGCACCGGCACGAACGACGGATCCGCCGCCTTGGCCGCCACCTCCGTCACCAGCTCCACCGCCGCATCGGCGACCGGACCGTTGTACAGCGCCGACTTACGCGGCGGTTCCGATGGCATCGCGAACGTCCGATACCCCCAGATCGGGCCCGCGTCCATCTCCTCGACCGCCTGCAGCGCCGTCACCCCCCACTCCGGCTCGCCGTCCAGGATCGCCCAGTCCAGCGACGACGGCCCCCGGTCCCCGGGCGGCCCCGGATGAATGATCACCGTACGGTGGCCGCGCCACAGCTGCTCAGGCACCCGCTCCTTCAGGAACGGGCAGATCACCAGATCCGGCTTGGCCAGCTCGGCCGCCTCCGCCATCGCCTGCTCCGAGACGGCCAGCTCGACACTCACCTCATGGCCGGCGCGGCGCAACTCCAGCCAGCAACGCTGGGTCAGGCCGTTGAACGAGGAGCACAGCAGCAAGATACGCAACGGGGGACTTCTTTCACGCAAGGTAGACGACACGGAACGGGGGCGGCAGGGGACCGGTCAGCGGGAGGGGCGTTCCCTCCTGTCCCGCACATTTAAGACTGTCCCATATGGCCCATACATGTCTTTGATGCTGACATGGATCGTCCACTGCCGGTGACGTTTCACCGCAAAAAACCCGCCCAGACCGGCCCTAATTGACCCGTTTTGCCCGAAACATCCGCTGTGACGGGCTCCAGGTGGCGTACCCGGCCCGAACCGAATCCCCCATCCGGGAGCCCCAACCGCCGGGGGAGCGGTCGCCGTGTCACCACGCTTGTGGTCGGGGGCGTGGGAGCGGCGGCGCTCGCCA